>NZ_JAMPKJ010000002.1 GCF_039962115.1 Funiculus sociatus GB2-C1
CCTGACTTAGCCAAAGCCATAGAGGAAGCATTTAATAAGCTCTCCTTGAAGGACATCCAAAATTGGTTTACACACTGCTGTTACTGTACCTCAGCAGACTAGGAAACGCTATATTCCCTATTCCCCATTCCCCATTCCCAAATTTCAATGTTGCGATCGCCTAATTATACTAAGCTGCCTTTTACAGAAACCTATAGCGACATTATTGATGTCCGCTCACAAAGCGAATTCACCGAAGATCGTATTATAGGTGCCATTAACCTGCCCGTCTTGAATGACGAAGAACGCGCCAAAGTAGGAACACTCTACAAACAATGTCCTTTCACCGCCCGGAAATTGGGAGCCGCCCTAGTCGCCCAGAACATCGCCCAGCACCTCACCACTTACTTTGCAGACAAAGAAAAAGACTACCATCCCCTCATCTACTGCTGGCGTGGCGGACAGCGTTCTAATAGTTTAGCGATGGTCGTGAGCCAAATAGGTTGGCAAGTCACCATCATCGAAGGTGGCTACAAAACCTACCGCGCCTATGTGCGCGAACAACTAGAACATCTACCAGAAAAATTTACCTACCGGGTGTTAGCGGGAATGACTGGGAGCGGCAAAACCCACATCCTGCGCCACTTGGAGGCCCTTGGCGTTCAAGTGCTGGATTTGGAAGGTTTGGCTAACCATCGCGGTTCCCTGCTGGGTGAAGAGTGGGAGAGTGGGAGAGGCGAAGACAAGGAAAAAAAAGCGTTGTCCCCCCAATCCCCAATCCCCAATCCCCAATCCCCAGCCCCCAGCCCCCAATCCCAGCCATCGCAAAAACACTTTGAATCGCTGCTGCTGCACGAATTGCAAAGCTTTGACCCCAACTTGCCAGTATGGGTGGAAGCGGAAAGTAACAAAATTGGGCGCGTTTATTTGCCCAAATCTTTGTGGCAACAGATGCAACAATCTAGTGGTGTGGAAATTGAGCTACCTTTAAATGCCAGAATTCAGTGGCTATTGCAGGAATATCCCCAATTGATTGCTCACCCAGAAGTTGTGAAGGGGAAACTAGAAAAGCTGAAATCGCGCTATGGAGGGGAAAAAATCAAGGAGTGGTACAGGCTCATTGATGCTCAGCAAGGGGAAAATTTGGTAGGAGACTTGTTAGTGTGTCACTACGACCCCAGTTATAACCATGCTATTCACCGCTGTTTCCCCAAAATAGAGCGGGTGCTTTCTCTGCCAGATTTGTCCGATGCTAGTGTTACCGCATTGCTGAAAGAGTTTTGAGGTTTGAATTTTGTGCAGTAACCAACCTAGGGCTTACGCACGTCAACACGCTGTAGGGGCATGGCAATGCCATGCCCCTACGACAGAATCAGGCCTTCACTAATTAACTGCGTAAGTCCTGCCAACCCCTTCAACTGATAGCCCAAATTCCAAAATACAGAAGCCCCAGCTGATGTTCTACTTTGTGACACCAGTGGAGCTGAGGAAGCACTTAGGAGGTATCTTGCTGTCTAAGTTATCCGAAGAAATTTCAATCAGTGCAGACTTTTAACAAGTTCTTAATTGTTAGTTAGCCATTGGTCAGAAAAAGTTAATTGTATAACCTCAGCTTCGCTCTTTTTTCAGTTCTCGGAGGGCGGAATCCGCTCTCTGAGAGTCTTCCTTGTGTCCCTGACGACGGAAGAGATCGCGGGCTTGCTCAAAGGCAGCGATCGCGTCTTGAATGCGATCGCGCTTTTTGAGTGCTGTTCCCAGATTATAGTAAGCTTGTGCATTCTGCGGCGAGATTTCAATCAGCCGCCGATAGGCGACAATCGCCATCAGAAAATCCTGCTGCTTCATCAAAACATCAGCCACTCCAGCCTGTGCTTCCACTAAATCTGGTTGCAAAGAAGCCGCTCGTTGATAAGCTTCTAAAGCACCATTGAGATTATTCTGTTCTTGTAAAAGTTTGCCAATTTGGAGATTTATTTGAGGATTGCGCGGTTCCATCTGCGCTATTCGTTGTAAGGCCGCAACTCCAGCCGCAGTGTTGCCTTGCTTCAAGTAAGCGCTTGCCAAACTTAACTGCAAGCTGGTATCGTTGGGAGCCAGCGCCACAGCTCGCTGGAGAGCCTGCACAGCTTCTTTGGAACGCCCTTGCTTCATCAGGGTGGAGCCAATAAACTTGTGTGCTTCCAGATTTTGCGGGTCGAGCGCGATCGCGCCTTGATAGGCTTGCATCGCCCGGTTATAATCTCCTAAACGCTGTAGCACTACTCCCAACCCCAGATAAGCATTGAGATTTTTACTGTCCAGCCCAGTAGCACGCGCGTAAGCAGCAGCAGCACCAGCATTGTCTCCTAACTGCCCTAGACTGTAGCCCAGTGCATATTGGAAATCAGCATTTTTAGGTTCGAGGGTGACAGCCTGTAGATAAGCGTTAGCTGCTTGGCTATAATTTCCCTGAAGCGCCTCTAAGTAGCCGATAGCAGAAAAAATCCGGGGATTGTTCTTATCCAGTTCGGCGGCTTGTTGATAAACTTTCAATGCTTTGGCGATCTCTCTTGCATCCACCAACTTACGCCCTTGGCGCAGCAGGTTATTCACCTGTTGGTTGCTTTTTACACGAAGTGAGTTCATCGCTTCAGAAGCGTGAACGACTGGGGGGTGTACAGTGGCGATTCCTGCCAACAACAAGGAACTGGCTGCTATGATGGTCTGTTTTTGCACGGTCAATCTTATCTTAAGTTTCTACTATTGCTCAGTGCTACGAATGCGATCGCATTGAACCCATAATGGCAAAATCTGGATCTCTGTCCCAAATTTACCAAAGAAGGTTTTTTGAGGACAGTAAATGATTGTAACAATAACTGATGTCATTCAAGCATCTGGGATTTTGTGCTGGTATTCGGGAGACAACAGCGCGATCGCACTCTTGGTTATTCGCTGTGTGTTTGAACCGGAACAGCTTTGACGCGATCGCTTGTCCTGGTAATTCGTCCTACGCCTCTTTTAAGAAGGGGAGCCGATGCCGTAATTGCAATTGATTTCAATCCCGCCGCACACAATCGTAGCGCTTACCCGCAACGGGATTTAGTCCCCTGCCCGGCTTAACATTTTACCCCATCCGGATACATTTATTAAAACTCCGGTAATTTGTTGCTCATTCCCGCCACAGGAAGTGCTGTAAAGCTCAGGCAATTTTATTATCTATAGTTAACAAATTTCCCACTCAATAAAAAAGTTATTTCTTAAGAGATATAGACATTTAATAACGCTTGTTTCTAGGGATAGATATAGCCTATAAAATTGTTATTTCTAACGATAGACCTAATACTTCTTCCGACTGGCAGATGCAGCAAATAAAATAACGCTTTAAATTAAACTCAACGGGTGAAGAGCAAGAATAAGTAACTTTAAAAGGGCAAGGGAGATAAATCAGTTATGTCATACGCAAATCGGGAAGATAGAGTTGCTGTCCAGGCTCCTGTAGGCAATCAAATTGTTGAGTACCATGACCGTGTAAGATGGGGCCCAATTATTGCGGGTATTGTCACAGCTTTGGCTACTCAACTGATTCTTAGCGGCATAGGAATTGCAATTGGTGCTACTAGCATTGCAGGTTCAGGCGCACCTAGAACTAATGCACCTGATGTTGGTCAAGCAGTGGGAATCTGGTCGATTATATCTTTATTCCTTTCATTGTTGATTGGTAGTTGGGTAGCAGCTCGTGCCAGCGGCCCGATGAACCGCAACACAGCTATGCTTAATGGAGCTATTCTTTGGGCTACTACTTTGGCATTAAGTTCATGGTTATTGGCTAGTGGAGTAACAGGTGCGTTCGGCATCCTGGGGTCAAACGCTGGAGAAATTGTTAATCAAGTACAACAACCAGGCGGAGTTGATATACCTAACAATGCACCTAATGTGAATGTAACTGCTCAGCAAGCTCGTAACATTGCTGGCAACACAGCTAAAGCAGGTTGGTCGTTTACAATTGGTTCTCTATTAGGTTTAGCAGCATCATTGATTGGTTCTTCTATTGGTGCGCGTACCCCTCGCACTTATACATAGGAATTTGAGTAAAAAATCAAATCCTTAAGCTTGTTTTTGGCACTTTTGAAAGCACTTTAAAAAAGTGCTTTTTTTTGTATATAATTTCCCGGTTAATTACCTGCAAAGCAACCTCTCCCTGCTCCAGGGAGAGGACATAAAATGTTTTTTTTATACTAATCGCCCTACCTAAAACTTTGAGCTTGTTTTCAGTTAGTTATCGCTGGCGGCTATAGCATCCCATTAGTTCGGCGGCGGCGAGAATATGACCATCCATTGCCGCTTCCAACTGGCTTTTAGTTACACCCGATGCCAAATCTAAAACGCGATTTAAAGCATAGAGTCTGAAAAAGTAGCGATGCGTACCGCTGGGAGGACAAGGGCCACCATAACCTAAATTACCAAAATCATTTTTTCCTTGAGAGCCGCCATATTTCACGTTGGCTTCAGTGGGGACAGCTTCGGGTAGTTGGAGAATTTCTGGTGGCAAATCGTAGAGAACCCAATGAACAAAAATTCCCCCTGGCGCATCAGGGTCATCAACAATTAAAGCAAGACTTTCAGTACCTGTTGGTGGGGTAGTCCAACTCAGAGGAGGAGAAATATCTGCGCCGTCGCAGGTGTATTTAGACGGTATTAAACCATCGGCAGAAAAAGCTGTACTTTTAAGTTTCATCGTCTCTACTGCGAGTTTTTGACGATTGGTAGGGGTAACTGGCGAAGATAGCTAAATTGGTAAAATTGCAACTCCCTGTTAGTCAACCCTGCTAATCCAAGTAGATTAGCGCTTTGTCGCTGAAAGATGCGTCGTCCTTTGGGATTAAGCACGCTTAATATTTTGCCGTTGTGCAAAGAACAATAATCGCACTCAGAGATTCTTCAGGGTACGGCTTTCGTCCCCCAACAGCTTTAGCTGGCTGTTTTCCCCAACCATAGCGCGATCGCGATCGCGCTATGTCCTGTTCGCACTCAAATTCTAATTCTCTATCTCTTTAGCCGCCTCCCGCAGAATCGGCTTACCCATTGCCTTCTCAATCCGATCTAAAAGTGCATTTTTTCTAGCTTGGAAGAAGGCATCAAAATTATCTGTGCGTAAACTAGCTGGATCTACAACGTGCGATCGCAAAATCTCATTCAGATTGTCTTCTAAGATGTCGGATTTCTTCTCAATATCGGTTAAGTAAATGCTTGGTGCTTTACCTCCAATCATCTTATTAGTTTTGGCTGAAAGTGGGGTTTTGTTGATCGCGCAGTCGTAGACCTCAGATGCAATGCCGTTTTTCTGGCACCAGTGTTTCGGAAAAATGTGATGGATATCAATAGATTCATTAAACTCCATCAGAGTGTCGATGGGATAACTTGTAAAGAAGTCGCAACCACCATCCCTCAACAACAAAGCAGATAAGCCTTTATAAGCAGCACTTCTGCGAGTATAGAGACTTAAAAGGCGGTCAGGAGCAAAGTTAGCATCTCTGATCGTGTCAGGTTCAGCACCACAACCATTAATCCAGTCCCGCACTTGTGGTACATCTTTTGCTAAACGACTTTCAATGGCACTATTGTAGAGTTCTCCAAAAACTCCACACCAATACCAATTAGCTAATTTTGCAATTGCTCCCGCGCCAATAGTGCGATCGCCAAGTGCTGCAAAAATAGCTGCAAGGGCTGTAAGCTGAGTTTGATAAGGCAGATCGCGATCGCTAAATATCTTTTGCGTGTGGAGGAATTTTGCCGCTTGCTCAAACCCTAGAGTAACTAAATCAGCCCATTCCTTGTATTGCTCCAAAGTCAGGCTTAGAATATCCTTGCGCTTACAGCTTACTGAGGATTTTTCAAGAGTAGCAAGTAACGTCACCGCCTGTAAAAAATCAGTGTTTTCAATATCTCTTAGTACCTGATGGATCTTCAGTGCCTTCTCTCGTGTTGCCCAATCTTCTCGGAGGTTGAACATATCGGCTGCAAAAGTTGCTGTGACTAGCTCAAAAACGGTAAGAGATACACCACCTGTATTCATTTTTTCAAAAACTTGACATACTGCCTCTCTAGGCGTTTCCTTGTGTAGCAAAATAACTGGTACATCGTAATGCTCAAACTGCTTCACAATGTCATTATTAAATTTATTGAAAAGCTTGAATTTTTCCTTTTGGTAGTCCCAGTATTCGTTATAACTTGCCATCCAATCGGAGGAGTAAAAAATTTGCGAAATCGGGAACATTTCATTCTGGTACTCTTTTTCAGAAGTTGAGTAATCCGCCACAATTTCTTTACGAAAATTGCGGATGCTCTTGTCCTCTGGAACGCTAACAATAGCTTCCTCACGGTCAATATTTGGGTCGAGCGCTTTGGCAATATCAATGTAATACCATCGGTAAATTACTTTACCCCGTGTATCTTTTGTCTTGACTGGTTTTCCTGATAGCAATGTCTGAAAAAGCGAGGTCAAGCGCTGCTGTCCATCTAGAATTAGTTCCCTTGGTTCTGTCGGATTATCGAGTGTCACTCCTTCAATTGGGCGAGGTTGGAATCGCACATCAGGATTACCTGTTTCGAGCATCATCACTGCTCCAATTGGGTAAGAAAGTGAAATGCTGGCTAACAAGCTGCATACCTGGTCATCGTTCCAAACCCAGCTACGCTGAAAGTCTGGCAGTTGAGCTTTTCCTTCTTTAGTGCTTCGTAACATGTCAAGTAATGGGATACTCTTGCTATCAAAGTTCTTAACTGGTGGCATATCGTTTCTAGTAGTGATTGCAGCAGAGCTAATCAGAAAGCTCTATTTAAAGTATTCCCAAGAGGAAGCTCCAGCTAACAGTGACAAAAAGTTAACAAAGCACTCAGATAGAGGTTGATCGATTGGCATTAGCGAAGCGTGCGATCGCTACAATTAAAACACTAAGCTCCAAGCTTTAAACGCAGCAGTATGGTACAACAACTACCAAACGATACCGCAGCAGCTATCATCTACCCCGATAGGAGAATATTTCGCAACTGGATGATAGGCAATAATCGCAGCACAGATTGTTCGGGACACAGTGATTTGCTTTGATCCATGTAGAGATGGATGCGATCGCATTCACCTCTAAGTGCTAACATACCCCAACCACTTCAGGGGCGTGTTTCCACAACCATAGTGCGAGACGCGATCGCATTGGCACAATCAAAATATAGAAAAGACAACTGACTCAGCACAACGCATGACCACAACAGCAGTCAATCTCTATCTAGAAGGTAACTTTGCGCCAGTACGGGAAGAAATAGCAGCAGATAACCTGAAAGTAATCGGCGAACTACCCCCCGATTTATCCGGGATGTTCGTGCGAAATGGCCCAAATCCGCAGTTTCCACCTATCGGTAGCTATCACTGGTTTGATGGGGATGGGATGTTGCACGGAGTGCGAATCAACAACGCTAAAGCTGAATATCGCAACCGTTACATCCGGACGCGGGGATTTAATATTGAACGCGAGGCTGGTAAGGCGATTTGGACGGGGATGATGGAACCGTCGCGAGGCAACAATCCCTACAATTTTCCTAAAAATACTGCTAACACCGCTCTAGTGTGGCATGATGGGCGACTGCTGGCGCTTTGGGAAGGCGGTGAACCTCACGTTATTAAGGTTCCCAGCTTAGAGACATCAGGTGCTTACACTTACGATGGCAAACTGGCTTCTGCCTTCACCGCCCATCCCAAAGTAGATGCCGAAACTGGCGAAATGATGTTCTTTGGCTACTCCTTTGCTCCACCATACCTGAAATACAGCGTCGTTTCAGCAGGTGGTAAGTTATTGCGAACAGTTCCCATCGACTTGCCGATGGGAGTGATGATGCACGATTTTGCCATCACCGAACACTACACGATTTTTATGGATCTGCCGCTAACCTTCAGCCCACAACGGATGCAGCAGGGTAAACCAGGGTTGATGTTTGAGCGCGATCGCCCTAGTCGTTTCGGTATTGTCCCCCGTCATGGCGATAATAGCAACATCCGCTGGTTTGAAAGTCCTCCCTGCTACGTCTTCCATACCCTCAACGCTTACGAGGAAGAGGATGAAGTCGTGCTTGTCGCTTGTCGCATGAGTTCCACCACTGTCTTAACGACTGATATGACACCCGGTGAAAATGAGGGAGACGCTGGTCGTTTGTACCAATGGCGCTTTAACCTTAGCACGGGTACGGTAAAAGAGGAAATGCTGGATGATGCGCCATCAGATTTTCCCCGTCTGAACGAACAGCTTATGGGACGACCGATGCAATACGGTTATACCGGAAAGATAGCAAATAATCCCATGCCTCTGTTTGAAGGTGTTATCAAGTATGACTTCAGCAGTGGTAAGTCCGAAACTCACAAATTCGGACGCGGACGCTATGGCGGTGAGGCGGTATTTGTTCCCCGTCCTAATGCTACTGCTGAAGATGACGGTTGGCTTGTCACCTTCGTTCACGATCGGGAAGCAGACACTTCTGAACTGGTAGTCGTGAATGCCCAAGATGTGACATCTCAACCAGTGGCGCGGGTTCTCATTCCTCAGCGCGTCCCTTACGGCTTCCACGGTGCATGGATTTCTGAAGAACAGTTGGCTAGTTAGCGTAAGTTAGTCCCCAGAATGTGAAACCCAACAAAACATAGGCATTTGTTGGGTTTTTCCACGTAGGACATGGCATTGCCATGTCCTACCATGTTATTTGCGTCATAGATGGAGCGACCAGCAAAGGCAACAGTAAATCGCTCCTACCGCAACGCGACTCAGAAGCCGAGGGTAAGAAATAGACTGTGCGTTGACAGGCTGATGACTCGGTTAGCACATCTGTAGTTTATTCACAAATGAGAACATTTGGCATATATCTTTCGCCAATAATGATAAGATTTCTCATTAGCGGAGATAGGAGGCTGCCTTGGCCTTCAGAACATTGAGGCTGTACCAGAGCGGTAGACATCGGGCAATATAGCAATTCTCGTTTGGATGCAGTACATGACCTCTCCCCAACCCCTCCCCTGCAAGGGGAGGGGCTAATTTTCCCTTGCCTATTCCAGGGAGGGAGCTGAATCATTAGGTCTGTATTGGATTCAACATATGTATGGTCAATAAAGTGAAAAGACATCAAGAGGGAAGTTGCGAAAATAATCAGGTAAAACCAGTTGTTAAGACACAATCAAATTTCCAAGAAATGAAACTCTGTTGTCTATACATTATTAATTTGTCGAAAAGGTGATGTTTAAATCTCTTTTAAAGTGGGGTTTTCTAAGAAGTCGTTGGCGTTTTCTTGATGGGTTTTTCAAGGGTGGTATAGGCTATAAAGTCAGGGGTTTGAAAGGGAAATCATTCCGACTTCTACCGTTGATATTTGGGTTCATGCTGGTTTTACTTGTGGGGAGTCAAAGTAATAGCTCATCGCCTTCCTCAACTGAAATACTCTGGGACACGTACGGCGTACCGCATATTTACGGCAAGGATGCGAAAAGTGCATTTCAGTCCTTTGGTTGGGCGCAGATGCAAAGTCATGGCAACCTGATTTTACGCCTCTACGGTCAGGCACGCGGACAGGGTGCAGAATACTGGGGAAAAGAGTACCTAGAATCAGATCGATGGGTACAAACAATGGGGATTCCTGAGCGTGCCAGCAAGTGGTATGAAGCGCAAAATCCAGCTTTTCGGAGTTATTTAGATGCCTTTGCTGCTGGGATAAATGCCTATGCTTTGAAACATCCTGAGCTGATTGATGATGAAGTTGAGATGGTGCTGCCAGTTCGACCAGTCGATATAATTGCTCACGAGCAGCGCGTGATGAATTTCACATTTATTGTGAATCCAAAGAGTGTAAAAGAAACTAGCGATCGCATTAACCCCATCGGTTCTAATGGTTGGGCGATCGCACCAGCACGTTCTGCAAGCGGGAACGCGATGCTACTGGCAAACCCGCACCTCCCTTGGTCAGATTTATTTGTTTGGTATGAAGCCCAGATTACCGCGCCTGGAATTGATGCTTATGGGGCGACACTTGTCGGACTTCCGGTATTAGCGATCGCATTCAACAACAACCTGGGATGGACTCACACAGTAAACACCCATGATGGATGGGATGCTTACGAATTGCAGCTCAAAGACGACGGCTACCTCTTTGATGGCAAGGTTCAAGCCTTTGAGACAGAAAAGAAAATATTGAAGGTGAAACAGGATAATGGCACACTGCGCTCCATACCACTTGTAGTGCAACGTTCGATACACGGGCCTGTTGTAGAGCAAAAGGATGGAAAAGCCCTAGCGTTGCGGGTTGTGGGACTTGAACAACCGGGTGCATTAGAGCAGTGGTGGGATATGGCGCGTGCAACCAAGCTGTCTGAGTTTGAGACTGCCCTAAAGCGCTTGCAAATTCCGATGTTCACGGTAATGTATGCAGACCGCCAGGGACACATCATGCACCTGTTCAACGGTCAAGTGCCAATCCGCTCTCAGGGAGACTTTAAATACTGGGAAGGCATAATCCCTGGTGACACATCTACAACCTTGTGGACAAAAGCTCACCCTTATACCGATTTACCGCGAGTAGTTGACCCGCCTAGCGGCTGGTTACAAAATGCAAACGATCCACCCTGGACAACGACTTTCCCAGCGGCGCTAAATCCAGCAGATTTCCCGCCCTATATGGCACCGCAGTTTATGTCTTTCCGAGCGCAACGTTCCGCGAGGATGTTGGATGAGGATAAAAAGATTTCTTTCGAGGAAATGATTAAGTACAAACACTCAACGCGCATGGAACTGGCAGATCGTCTTCTGGATGACCTGATTCCCGCTGCACGGAAGCATGGGGATGAATTAGCGCGTCGAGCCGCCGATGTACTGGAGGCTTGGGACGCATCAGCAAATGCAGATAGCCGGGGTGCCGTACTCTTTTCCTTCTGGGCTGAAGAGATGGACTTCGACAGCGCATTTAGCACCCCTTGGAACCAGAATTCCCCACGCACCACGCCAGACGGTTTGGCAGATCCTCCTCGCGCAGCTAAGGCGCTTTCTACCGCTGCGGCGAAGGTGGAGGCGGCTTATAAGGCGCTTGATGTACCTTGGGGTGATGTCTTCCGGCTGCGGTCTAATAATGTGGATCTTGCTGCCAATGGTGGGCCGGGAAGTCTTGGGATTTTCCGCGTTCTCAATTTTGCTCCGGCGTCAGATGAGCGATTTTTAGCTTTCGATGGCGATTCCTATGTTGCTGCAATCGAGTTTTCTAACCCAGTAAGAGCGATGGCACTTACAAGCTACGGTAATGCAACCCAGCCGGGTTCGCCGCATCTGGGCGAGCAGTTGCAGATGTTCGCTCGAAAACAGTTGCGTCCGGTTTGGCGATCGCGTCAGGATATCGTGGCCCATCTGGAAAAGCGCGAAGTGTTCTAAGTGGCTACTCCCTGACGGCTACAAGATTATTTATTTTGTAGCCGTCAGGGAGTAATTAATGGAAGCGATCGCGTTTTTATGAAATCTTAGCTGGATCTGGTAAAAATCCCCCTTCTCGCAGTTCCTTGACACTATCTTTAACAGCCTGAATTATGTAAGCAATATCTTCATCTGTATGTGCTGTAGATAAGTACCCACCTCCTCCCAACAGAAGTATCCCCCTGTCAAGCAGGTGATAGCGTAACAAATCCATACTTGTTGAGGCAGCAGGATTTTCAGCAGCTACAGAATTTCTTGAAGAAGCGGAGCCGAAAAGCGAACCAAAGTTCACCATTCGGACAGGTACTTTATCTTCTTCAAAATAAGTATTTAATGCTTCGATAAATTGGGATGTACGTTGATTCAACTGCTGTTGAAGGGCAGGCCCCTGAGTTTTTAAATACTTAAGAACGGCCCGTGCCGCAGCCATAGCTAATGGATGCTTGCAGAAGGTGCCTGCAAAAAATGTTGTCTTCGCTTGGGGGTAAGATAAATCGCCATAATTCCACATACCACCATCAATTGCATCCATGTAGACAGCTTTTCCAGCAATAATTCCAATTGGCATACCGCCACCGACAATTTTCCCATAAGTGGCTATGTCTGCTTCAATGCCAAACCATGCCTGTACGCCACCCGGATGAATGCGAAAACCAGTTACCATTTCATCAAATATTAATACCATCCCTGATTCTTTTGTGAGTTCTCTCAGTTCCATGAGAAACGTTTTAGGCTGGAAGTCAGGGCGGCTAGTTTGCACAGGTACAACTAGAACAGCTGCTATTTCTTCTTGATGAGCTTTTATTACTTCAAGTGATTCAGGATTTCCATATTCTAAAACCAAAACATCTTCCACCATATTTGGTGGTATTCCCGGAGCAAGGGGTAATGCCTGTAAATTCCCGTTTTCTGTTTGAGCTTTAACTAATGTGCCATCAAAATGACCGTGATAAGAACCTGAAAAAATTACAATTTTGTGGCGATTTCTTACTGCTCTTGCCAAGCGGATTGCTGTCATCACAGCTTCTGTGCCTGTATTACTAAATGCTACCCGCTCCATCCCCGTTAGTTCACAGATTAACTCAGCTACTTCACCAGCAAACTCTGATTGTGGGCCTAGTTGTATGCCTTTATCAAGTTGCTCTTGCAGTGCTTCTTTAATAAAAGGAGGATTATGACCAAAGAGATTTACGCCAAATCCCATCATTAAGTCTATATATTCGTTGCCATCGACATCCCAAGTTTTAGAGCCTTGAGAACGCTTGGCTACAATCGGATAAACCATTTCTTTAAAAAGATTATGGAATCCTGTATAAATTTTACTATCAGCCAGGGTTGGGCGATAAGTTTGCGCCATCTGTTTTGATGTTTTTGTGCGCTGGTTGTAGCGAGTTATAAAGGCTTGTAAATATTTCTGTTGTAAATTTGTTTCTTGAGAGATCATCAAACTTATCTCCTTTTTTGTTTTATTTTAGGGTTAGGGTAAGCGTTGTTAGTCTTGCCAAGGGGTTAAGTGAAATCTGATAATTTTCTTCGCGTGTTCGGGATTTTAAACCGCGAAGGTGCAAAGGACACGAAGGTAAAATGCAGAGGTTAAGGCATATTTTCCCTTTTTTCCTTACCTTGACAAGGCTAGGTGGACAATACCTGACCTAAGAGGATGTCCCAGAAGTGTCAAAAGTTAGTTTGATACCCCCAGCTCCTTTTTCAAGGGGGGAGAATTAAGTCTTAGTCCCCCTTGAAAAGGGGGATTAAGACCGTCTCAGCGTCTCGATTATGACTTTTCAGACATCCTCGAATAATTAACGCTAAATTTCGCTCGGCTGCGGCGCATCTAAAAAGCCGATTTGAATCAGGTATGAGAAGTAGGTATGAAGGAATTTGTCATCTACTGGTGGACAACAGATTGAAGCGCTGGCAAGTTTATCAAGGGTATTCTGGAAATTGGTATCTTCCACAGAATTTGATTTTGGTGTTGAGGACTCCGCTTTACTGGCACGATTAGATAAGCTTTGCTCAAATAAAGGTATGAGCGAAGAGACTGCATTATCCTGAGAATGTTCGGCATAATTTGAGAGTTTGGTTTGCCATTCTGCATAGGAAATTTGCTGAATTGAATAGCCAAATGAACTCAGCCACTTGAAAATATCGCTGATTAGGATTGGGTGTGGACTTGATAAATGGAAGTCTTCACCAAGTAAGTTCTTTTGCTGCGATAGATGCAGAATGGCTTGGCTCACATAATCAACTGGAGCCGTCCTTAATATTCCATTTTCGGCGGGCGCGCTTTTGAGTTGAATATAGCCTTTGATGGTTCTGCACAGATGATCGTTTGGATTACAAGCACCAGTTTGGCTGTGTCCTGATACACTACCAATTCTGTAAATAGAGGCGGGAAGACCTTGCGATCGCGCACTCATTATCAACTGTTCCGCAACCCATTTACTCTGAGCATAGCCACTCTTTGGTACATCATTGTCGGCTGATAATAGAGTAGCGAGGGTTGAAACATAATGCACTGGCTTCACTTTGGTTTGACAAGCCAATCTCAAGATTTCCTGCGTCCCCAAAACATTAGGTGTTTTGAGCATTGAGTAGGGATAAACAAGATTTATTGCCGCCCCATTGTGATAAATCACATCGATTTTATTTGCCAAAAGTTGAAATTGCTCGTGGGAAAGACCTAACAAGGGTTGGGATAAATCTCCTAAGACGGGAATGATTCTAGAGCTGAGAGATTCATTCCAAATTAAATAGGATTCCAGGTTGCTTTGCAGTCTCTTTTTGGCGGATTCGATATTAGGAGAACGAACTAGACAATAAATGTCTGCTTGGGTTTGTTGTAGCAGTTCATAAAGTAGAAAAGCTCCCAAAAAGCCCGTTGCTCCCGTTAAAAAGATACAAGTTGGATCAGTTAAATCTTTAACAGGTGAAGTACTGGGGCGGATGGAGGAATCTAGGATGGCATCAGCAAGTAACTGTTCAATAGTAATTTCCTTGCTAGTGGTGAGGTTTGCCGGAAGGGGCGTTTCCAGGGGACTTAGCTTTGGTTGTGAGTCAGAAGGGGTGTAGACTGGCGATCGCATAGTCTGACAGTGGGTGATTAGCGATCGCAATCTCTCCTGAAAATCTTCTGCTAAACTCTCAATTGTCACCCGGCGATGAACGGCCTCGCTGTACGTCCAATTCAGCCGCAGCTGACCTCCTACAACAATCCCATTGATATCTAACAGGTAACGCCGATGCCCTCTTGGACTGCGGACAAGACCGCTGGATTCCTCGGCTAGAGCCAACAGCGATGATTGAAATACTTGATCGGATTGACCTAAGTAGTTGAAAATCACTTCCGCTTGAGGCATTTGCAACTGCAAAGGCTTTTCCAGATTTTTGCTTAGATAGCGCAGCACGCCATAGCCAAGACCCCGATTTGGGATAGTACGCAGTTGCTTTTTGATAGCCTGCAAAGCATCTCCAGGGTTAGAAGCTTCCTCTAAGCTCAACCGCACTGGGAAGATGGTAGTAAACCAGCCGACTGTACGCGACAAGTTTACATCGTCGAAAATTTCTTCGCGCCCGTGACCTTCCAAATCCACTAATAACGAATCCCCTGTCCACTGTCCGAAGGCTTGCACCAGCGCTGTGAGCAACACATCATTGATCTGAGTTCCATAAGCTGCTGGTACCTGCTGCAACAAAGCTTGAGTTTCTTCTTGAGAGAGGGTTACGGACACTGTGCTAACTGACGCTACAGTGTTGGCACCTCCAGAAAAATCCACTGGTAGAGGACAAACTGGTTTCCGTAGCTGGGTCAACCAATAATTCTCCTCTTGCTGGAGTTCTGATGAGTGGGCGTATTCCTGCAATCGTTGCGCCCACTGCTGGAAAGAAGTTGTTTTGGGTGGCAGTTGGATCGTCTCACCCCGGCTAATTTGCTCGTAAGCTGTCTGAAGATCCTCTAGTAAAATCCGCCAGGAGACACCATCAACAGCTAAGTGGTGGATGACAATCAACAGGCGATTCGGCTGGTTGTTACCTAAGGTAAAAAAGACAACTCTGACCAAAGGCCCTTCTGATAGGTTCAAGCTAGTTTGTACTTCGGCGGCGGCGGATTCTAAGGCGGCTTTTTGTGCATCGGGGGAGTGCGCCGACAAATCCAGGCAGGTAAATGGTACTACCTCATTGAAACTAGCATTGACTTGTTGACGAGCGTCGCCTTCTTGAATAAAACGCAGACGCAGTGCGTCGTGATGTCTAAGCAAGTGCTGCACGACTATTTGCAAAAGCTGTGGGTCTAAATCGGGCGGCACTTTTAACAAGACAGCTTGGTTACTGTGGTGCGGATCGAGGGGATTGTCTTCAAAAAACCAGTGCTGAATGGGGGTCAGAGGCACCTGTCCAATTACCATCCCCTGTTCTGCCTGGATAGTATGGGTAGTGCCAGCAAGAGCAGCTAATTGGGCAATTGTCGGAGCCTCGAAAAGCTGCTTGGGAGTTAGAGTCAGTCCGGCTTTGTTGGCTTTGGCGATTACCTGAATATTGAGGATAGAATCGCCGCCTAAATCGAAAAAGTTGTCGTGGATGCCCACTCTCTCAACGCGCAGGATTTGCGCCCAGATGCCAGCTAGCAGCTTTTCAACCGGGGTTTTAGCGGCCGTATATTCTAGGAGTTGTTCGCTAGTGGAATTCGGGGCTGGCAATTCCTGGCGGTTTACTTTGCCGTTGGGCAGCAGTGGCAAAGCCAACAGCCGCACAAAAGCTGATGGGATCATGTATTCCGGCAGCTTTTCTTGCAGGAAGTGGCGCAGGTTGCTAATTGTGAATGTCGATTCTGGGGACGGGACGAAATAAGCGACTATACGGCGATCGCTTACTACATCTTCTCGCGCCACAACTACAGTTTCCCGCACACCTGGGTATTGTTTTAACACCGCCTCGATTTCTTCCAGTTCTATCCGGAAACCCCGAATTTTCACTTGGTGGTCAATTCGTCCCAAAAATTCCAGGTTCCCATCTGGCAAGAAACGCGCCAAATCGCCAGTTTTGTAAAGGCGTGTATCAGCTTTAAAGGGGTTGTTGATAAATTTTTGGGCAGTTAGTTCGGGGCGATTTAAGTAGCCGCGAGCTAAGCCAGCGCCGCCGATATATATTTCTCCCGGTACGCCAATTGGTACGGGACGAAGATCGGAGTTTAGTAGATAAATCTGCGTGTTGGTAATAGGACGACCGATGGGAAGACGAATTAATTCTGGTGACTGGCAATGGTAGACGCTGCTCCAAACTGTGCCTTCGGTTGGGCCATATTCGTTAAACAAGGATGTTTTTGGAAGCTGTTCTAGGTGACGGGAAACTAATTCTTTTGGACAAAGTTCGCCGGCGACGATGACAGTACGCAGTGAAACAAGCTGTTCTGATTGAGCTTGTTCTAACAGGAGAGCGTAAAGAGATGGCAGACTTAAGAAATGGGAAATATGATGTTGACTAATTAAGCCGAGGATTTGTGACAGATCCCGTTGTACACCTTCCTGGGGAAGAACGAGCATTCCTCCTTGAGTAATACTCCAGAATATACCCGCGATTGAACTATCAAAGGCAAATGATGAAAGCAGCAAGAAGCGATCGCATGGTTCCCGATAGTAAGCTAAACGCGCACTGGTTGAGTGAACTAAATTTTGATGCGCGATCGCTACTCCTTTCGGTTTGCCTGTGGAACCGGAGGTATAAATAACATAAGCTAAGTTATCGGACTTGGCTTCATGGGTAAGATTTTCGTCGCTTTCTAAGGCAATATTTTCCCAATCTGCATCTAAGCAAATTACACTAGCTTGATGTTTGGGTAATTCAAGTAACCGCTGTTGAGTCAACAGCACTGATACCTGAGCATCCTCTAACATGAAGGCTAGACGCTCTTGGGGATAAGCTGGGTCGAGGGGTATGTAGGCTCCGCCAGCTTTGAGGATGCCCAAAATCCCGACAATCATTTCTAGTGATCGCTCTACACAGATTCCTACTAAGACCTCTGGTTCTACGCCTTGTTTCTGTAGGTAATGAGCTAATTTATTCGCCCGCTGATTCAGTTGGCGATAGGTTAATTCTTGAGTATCAAACACAACTGCAATATTGTCTGGTGTTTGATTTACTTGGGTTTCAAAAAGCTGGTGGATGCACTGGTTTTGTGAGTAATCAGTTTGGGTATTGTTGAAGTCAGCCAAAAGTTGCTGTAGTTCGCGATCGCTTAAGATTTCTAACTGTGCTATCGATGCGTTAGGGTTGTTAGTAACGCTTTCTAACAATTTCACAAATTGCTCTGATAAGCGTTTGATATCTTCTAGAGCGAATAAGTTGCTATCGTAGTAGAATTCTGCAATTAAGCCGTCCCTAAGAATACAAGAAAGTTTGATTTTGAATCGTTCTATACAGACATACTCTTTGTTAATTGTAAATACTTTATTCTGGTTTGGCTCTCGCTCAAATTCTTCAAACTCAAAAGTAAACGGGAAAAAAGCTGTATCTAAATGATTTACCCGTTGTTGCCAAGTAAAATATTCTTGCCATTTGTAGCCTTCATTGACAGAATTATCAACCAGTTCTAAAACTTGGCTGAAAGGTAAATTTTCTGACAAATGAGTTTGAATGGGTAAATATTTAGCAAACAACCCTAGTGCTTGCTGTAAATCCTCATATTTCCGCCCTTCATATGCTGTCCCGACGGTAATATCTGGATAGTCAATCAAACGCCACAGGAGAACTTGCCAGCAAGCCAATAAAAATTCTGAAACCGAAGTATCATTCCCCACTAAGGTTTCTATAGCTGCTATCAAATTTGGAGGAATAGCTGCTGTCAAAACTTGCGGCTGAAATTCTGTATTTTCAGAAATTTCATTCTCATAACTAAGCTTTAAATTTGACAAGCCTGATAAATCTTTTTGATGCCAATATGCTTTTTCTAACTCTCCTTCTCCCTCTAGTAACTCATTCTGCCATTCAGCAATATCTGCATATTGCAGTGGTTCATCTGAGAATTTTTCGCCACGCAAACAAGCTACATAGGCATCATTGATTTCCCGTACTAAATTTCTCAATGTCGCCTTATCTGCAAGCATAGCTGGTAAGCTTACCAGCAATATATACTTGTTTGACGATAGGGAAATCAGAGATAGATGTAAAAGGAAATCTTTTTCAAAATTTAACGGAGAACGTAGCGTTTCATTAAAAAGCGCCTCAACTTTCTCATCTTGTGTAACGGGAGGGAAACCGCTTAAATCGTAGTAATTGATTGAGGGTGTAACACCATGAGTAATTACCTGGAAAGGAAGAGCCATCCCGGATAGAGAGCGGAAATTCGTGCGGAGAATTTCATGTCGATTTACTACCTCTTGTAAGGCACTTTTTAAGATGTTTTTATCCAGCCCGTGGTGCAATAAGGTACATTGGACACGATAAGGTATGCTAGAGTCAATTTGCTGTAATGACCATAGATGAGCTTGCTGAGGGGAAAGCCGATAACCTTCCACGATTTCATCTGGCATTTTTGTGTCTACGCTTTGCATCTCTTTAACTCCTTTTGTGTACCCTATATTTCTGAATTAGTAAACGGTTCAGCCATTCCCACTACAACCTTGCGCGAACCTACAAAAGGTGTACGACTATGAGCGACTGACATATTATCCAACATCAATACGTCGCCTTCTTGCCAGGGAAAAATCACCCTCTCTTGCAGATAAGCTTCGCGAAGTTCATCTAATACAGATATTTCAATTGGAGAGCCATCACCGTAGTAAGTATTATTGGGAAGGTCTTCTTCTTTAAACTCCGCCAACAATGTTTCACGCATCGTTGGTTCTAGTGTAGAAACATGGAAAAAAGTAGCATGATTAAACCAGATATTCTCTCCGGTTTGAGGATGTTTGGCAACAGCTTGCCGGACTTGGCGAGTCCTGAGACGATCACCACTTTTCCACTCAAATTCAATCCCATTACGACGGCAATATTCCTCTACCACAGTTTTATCTTCAGTTTGAAAAACTGTCTGCCAACTTAATCCAAATCCATCATTATAGTTTCGGACATACAAAACTTTTTTTTCGATAAAATGCTCTCTAATTTTTGGATTGATGCGCTGAAAAATATTTCGACAGTCAGCAATAGGGGTTTCTCCTCCCTGCTGCGGAGCTATAAGACAGCCAAAATATATTTTTAGAGGCCAAGTTAGCCAATAGGTTCCTTCGTTGTGTAAAAAGATGCTTTGTTCGGCGGGGTAATCAGTTGAAGTATAGATTTTGCCGCTGATTTCATGGCGTGGCGATGAGCGATCGCGATATTCCAGCAGTTCTCCGGTGGAAGTGGTTTTGATAAACTGGTTAAACAAATCCGTTGAATTTATATTAAAATTCCGAAAAAGTAAGGCTCTGTAGTTTAGTAACAGGGTTTTAACCGTTTCCTGGTTACTTGTAGCCCAATCTAATAAATTGACACCTGGGACGGCTGGTTTTACAAGTAGAGGAATGCTTTTACCAGGGAGTAGATACTCGGTTTCAATTAACTCATTTTGGGAGAGGTTGAAGGGTTTGCGAGTAATCGACCTTTTATTAAAGGGAATTTGGGAATCTATTTTTTTCATAATCTATTACGCTCCGGAAGATTTTTAACCGCGGATTGCTTTTCTTTTGGCGTTTTTTAGCTTTTGTAAGCTGGTTGATTCTATTTGCTCTTGTTTGAGCAACAAAGATGGTTCTTTTTGTTCGCTGTGCGCTTGGTAAGATTCAGTTGGCTCGTTGGCTAAAGTGGTAAGAGTTTGGAAATAGGTATGACCAATCTCTTCGATTTGCTGCTGGGATAATTCAGAGGTGTGGCACTTTAAGAAAAGTTTGATTTGAGATGTAGTAACATTCAAACCAAAATCAGCTAATAAGGCGAAATCGGTCATTTCAAAGTGTATATCATCTAAAACCTGCAAATCGGTGAATGATTTCAGACGCTCATAAACATGGAAATGAGTGAAGTTAAAACAAGTTTCAAAGAGTTGCTGTTTTCCTAAATCTTTCTGAATTTGAGCCATTGGATACCATCGGAAAGGTAATAATTCGCGCTCAGCTGCAAAAGCTTCGCGAATCAGGTCAAGCCAAGTACCTCCGGAAAGTTTCATCCGAAATGGCAAAGGAGTGAGGAAAAGTCCTAGAGAGCGATCGCTACCGCTGTCTGGGCGACCATTTGCTGAAAGTATTGTTAAAATGTCCGATTGACCGCTTAAAGTGGCGATCGCTCTCAGGTGTGCGGCTACCAAAACGCTTTTGAGTGGAACAGCAGCAACCTGAGTCAGCTGCTTGAGCTTTTGGGAAATCTCTGCGCTGACTGGAATCTCTAGTACGCGAACCGCCTCTGTATTTGTTTGGGAAACAGAAGTGCGAGGTAATGTTGTCTTTGTGCTGTCACTGAGTTTTTGAATCCAATACCGTTTACATTCCTCCGACCGAAGCGCATTTTTCTGCAAAGCTACAAAATTTCGGAAAGCGATCGCTTGGTTCGGTAACGGTGGCGCAATTTCTTTACCCAGAAGGAAGAAATATTGCTCAAATAACTCTGTGAGTAACAATGCTACACTCCAACCGTCGAGAATCACATGGTGGAAGCTCAGCGTAAATTGAAAGGTAGCTTCCCCACGGCGATGAACCTGAAAACGCAGTAGAGGAGGACAATTCCAATCAAAATTCTGTTTCTTTTCCGCTTCCATCCAACCAGCGATCGCTTCCTCTTGCTCGGCGGGTGAGAGGTGGCGCAAGTCTTCTACCTGCAAAGGAATCTCCACCATCCGATGCACCAGTTGCAGCGGTTCGGAGAAGTTTGTCAGATTGAAAGAAGTACGCAGTACAGGATGACGGGTTAACAATTGCTCGATAGCCGCCGTCAAAACCTGAAGGTCGAGAGGCGTTTGCAGGTGGAAGCTGAAGATGTCATGAAAGAGAGTAGAATCCTGGCTATAGGCACTGTGGAACAGCATCCCCATCTGAAGCATCGCCAGGGGATAGGCATCTTCCACATTTTCCGGCAAACTTAACCGATCTGCTGAGGAAATCAGGCTAAATGGTTCTGTGTCTGATATGGGTAAGCTGGATTCTGTCCGATTGGCGTGTTGAGCCAGTTCGCCTATCGTTTGATAACGGAATAGCTGTTCGATAGAAAAATCTATCCCCTGTTTCTGAGCTTGAGTGCGAACTTGGATACTCCGAATCGAGTCGCCCCCCAAGTTAAAAAAGTTATCATGAATGCCCACCGACTGCACGCCCAGGACTTCAGCCCAGATTTCGGTAAGCACCTGTTCAACAAAATTGCGCCCAGCGACAAAGGCGACATCCCGCTCAGGTGTGGCGACGGGGGTTGGCAATGCTCGCCGATCTACCTTACCATTCGGCGTTAGAGGTATGGCTTCGAGTAGTACGAAGGCGGCGGGTATCATGTAGTTGGGCAATTGAGCTAGAAAGCTACGCAGTTCGCTGATGGCGATCGCTTGTTCTGGGTAAGGGACAACATAAGCTACCAAACGTTGTTCGCCAGAATTTTCGCCTTGCGTTACAACCAGCCCTTCAGAAACAGCAGGGTGTTGAGCCAACGCCGCCTCAATTTCTCCTAGCTCAATGCGGAAGCCGCGAATTTTTACTTGGTCGTCAATTCGTCCTAAGTATTCAATGTCTCCATTGGCTAGATAACGTGCTAAGTCGCCAGTTTTGTAAAGGCGTTCCGATTGTGGATTGTGGATTTTGAAGGGATTGGAGATGAACCGTTCCGAAGTCAGATCGCTACGGTTGAGATATCCCCGCGCCAAACCCGCGCCACCAACGTACATCTCGCCCGGAACTCCGATAGGAACTGGCTGCTGATGACTATCGAGTATGTAGATTTGCAAATCTGGAATTGGACAACCAATTACACTTCCCGAAACCAGATTCAGATCGGCAGCTGTCAGCAAACGATAGGTTACGTGTACGGTGGTTTCTGTAATGCCGTACATATTGACTAGCTGAGGAAACTGGTCGCCATGACGGTCAAACCAAGGCTTCAAGCTTTGGAGGTTTAAAGCTTCTCCACCAAAGATTACCAAACGCAAAGACAACGCCTGTGTCGGATTAGCCACTTCTTCTGCTCGAATTAGTTGGCGGAAGGCTGAGGGAGTTTGGTTAAGGACAGTTACCTGCTGCTTACACAATAAGTCATAAAACAATTCCGGCGAACGACTCACCCAGTAAGGGACTACCACCAACCGCCCACCAAAAAGCAGAGCGCCCCAAAGTTCCCAAACAGAGAAATCGAAAGCATAGGAGTGAAAGAGCGTCCACACATCGCGATCGCTAAATTGATACCACGACTGCACCGCGTCAAACAGCCGGACGACATTCCCGTGCGGGATTAATACGCCCTTCGGCTGTCCTGTAGAGCCGGAGGTGTAGATAACATAAGCCAGGTTGTCAGTTGTCGTCTGAGTGACTGGATTAGCGTCGCTTTCTTGGGCAATGCCCCATGTATCCAAACAGATTACTTTAGCTTTAGATGTCGGTAAAGCTTCTACCAACGACTGCTGAGTTAACAACACTGGCACTTGCGAGTCTTCTAGCATGAAGGCTAGACGCTCGCTTGGATAGGCGGGATCTAAGGGAACATACGCGCCACCAGCTTTGAGAATGCTCAGTAGCCCGACTACTGTGTAAAGCGATCGCTCTACACATATCCCTACCAATGTCTCTGCACCGACTCCCAAAGACTGGAGGTAGTGAGCTATTTTGTTTGCCCGTTGGTTCAGTTCCCGATAAGTTAACTGCTCGTCTTCAAAGACTACTGCGATCGCGTCGGGCGATCGCTCTACTTGCGCCTCAAACAGCTGATGTAAACACAACGAAGGCGGAACTAGCAAAGTCTGATTCTTAGTCAGTCGTTGCTGACGTTCAGCTTCAGTCAGCAGGGGTAATTCCGAAATCCGGGCTTCCGGATTAGCAACAATACCTGCAAGCATTGTTTGAAAATTCCCCAACATCCGCTTGATTGTTGTGGCATCAAATAAGTCTGTGTTGTACTCTAACGATCCGATCAGTCCTTCCTCGGCGAAAGACATCGTTAGCGTTAAATCAAACTTAGCGATCGCGCTTTCCACCGCTAAAAAGCTGAGGCTCAAGTTTGGCAGCTTCAGCACCTCTTTTGGGGCATTTTGTAGCACAAACGCCACTTGAAATAGCGGGTGATAGCTCAAGTCTCGCTCTGGCTGAAGTTCCTCTACCAAATGCTCAAAAGGCAAGTCCTGATGGGCATACGCTCCTAAAGCTACCTCCCGTACTCGCCCCAACAACTCCCGGAAACTGGGAGCGCCAGAAATGTCAGTACGCATCACCAAGGTATTCACAAAAAAACCAATTAACCCTTCTATTTCCGCTCGGTTGCGGTTAGCAATTGGTGTGCCTACCAGGATGTCATCCTGTCGCGTGTAGCGGTACAGGAGAGCTTTAAACGCTGCCAGCAGAGTCATAAATAGGGTGACATTCTCCCGCTGCGAGAGCGCCTTTAGTGCCTCAGAAAGACTCGCTGGTAATACGAAAGATTGGCTGGCACCCCGAAAAGTCGAAACAGGCGATCGCGGTCGGTCAGTCGGTAACTGCAAGGCTGGCAAATTGCCCCTAAGCTGTTGCTTCCAGTAGGATAGCTGCGTTTTCAGCACTTCTCCCTGAAGCCATTGCCGTTGCCAAACAGCAAAGTCTGCATATTGGATCGGCAGTTCGGGTAACGGTGAAGGCTGACCGTCAACATAAGCTTCGTAGAGTGCCGCTAATTCTCGGATCAGGACTCCAATTGACCAGCCATCAGAGACGATGTGGTGCATTGTAAACAGCAGCACATATGCTTCGTCCAGCTGGAGCAAAGTACCGCGCAGTAAAGGTTCGCGCCCTAAATCAAAGGGTTGCTGCGCCTCTAGTATCGCTTGCCTTTGGATCTCTGCATCTCGCTCACTCTTCGAGAGATGCCGCAGGTCTACCACAGGTAGAGTTAACTTTAAACTGGGGGCAATTACCTGAATCGGTTGCCCCTGTTGAGTTGCAAACGTAGTTCGCAAAACTTCGTGACGCTGGATCGCCTCATTAAAGCTCTGCTCCAATGCAGGTATATTCAGCGAACCCAAGAGTAGCACAGCAGCAGGAATATTATAGGTAAAGCGTCCCGGCTCCAACTGATCGAGAAACCACAATCGCTGCTGGGAAAAAGAGAGAACCGCAGGCTGCTGGCGATCGCGTCGAGGAATAACTTTAGACTCCTCAGTTCGCACAGCTTGTTCTCGCAATGCCTTAAGCACCAAGGCGCGTTTCTCTGGCGAGAGATTTTTTAGCCGTTCTAAGCGATCGTTAGTCGTCATTAGCAACACTCCTCGCCAGCTGGTCATATCCTGTTAACACGGGTAGCTTTGCAGCCGTCGCTATCTGATCGTCTAAAACTGCATCAATATCACTTTCAGTAGTGAGTGGATTTGCCAACACTGCACGCAACGCCACAATAGATTTACCTTTCCCGTAGCAGGTGGTATCTAATGTTGTCCGCGAAACAAATGTATGACCAGCCTGTCGCTGAGCATTCTGAAGCAGTTCATTAAATTGATTAATTGATTGTTGGTCGGCTTCAGTTAACTCACCTTTAGCAACTTTCTGTCGCCAAGGTTCGGGAATGTAGCGATATAGAAGAATATTAATTTCTGGCTCTACCAGCAATTCAAATTCAGGTCGCAGACAAATTAAATTTGCCATGTATTGAGTTTTCTGGATACCGCTATCAATCAAAAATTCATAACCCTGATGTCCGATAATATTCAGCGCCGCTTGTAGAAATAAACTGTTTCCCGGACGAGACCCTTCTAAGGTGCGCTTTCCTAAATCAATTGACCCTTTGCGGACAGTATAGCGGGCTGTTTTTTCAATAACGTTTGCCATTTGCGGATTGCGGAAAAACACCATACCAATTCCCATTGGCAGATACATTTGTTTATGTCCATCGATGGTGACAGAATCCGCTTTTTCGATGCCAGCTAGTTTATGTTGGTGTTGCTTTGAAAAAAGAACTGGCCCACCCCAAGCCGCATCTACATGAAAGTGAACATTTGCGTTTTGGGCAATCTCCGCCATCTCTAAAAGTGGATCTACCGCTCCCGAATCCGTACACCCAGCAATACCCACGATGGCGATAATAAGTTGGTTACGGGCGCGACACTCGGCAACAGTTCGCCGTAGAGCGAGTAAGTCAATCCGATGGTTACGATCTACAGGGATTTTTATCAAGTTGCGATCGCCAATGCCCATCATCCCCGCAGCCTTCTCAAAAGAGTAGTGCATCAAGGCAGAGCCAATAATTACCGCTTCCTTGTAGCCATAAAAATTTAGAGCCGCTGGTAAGCCTTCATTTTCAACCCCAGTAAAATCATCTTTTGACCCTAATGAAGCGTTACGAGCGCACCACATTGCTGTTATATTTGCCAGAGTCCCGCCAGTTGCGATCGCGCCCAAGGTACTCTCGCTTTCTTGAATATGTTGATGATAGAAATCATCAGAAAATTTGTAAATCAATCGGTGCATCATCGCTAAAGCCTGACGTTCGCAAGGGCTAAAAGCTTTTGAAGTTTCTACCTTAACTACGTTTTGATTCATGGCTGCGATCAGCTTCCCCAAAGGCAGGACAAAATGGGGCAGTGCCGAGGTCATGTGACCGATGTATCGTGGGGAGGATGTATGAATTGAATGGGCAACTACACTTTCAGTCAAGTAATCGATATAATCCCCCACATCAGATGGCTCGACCGGAATTTTACTATCGGTAAATTTTTCGACTATTGAATCCAGCTCAATATCAGTGCTGACGTTTTTAGTATGCAGAAAACTTTGCGCGATTGCTGTAATTCGGGCTTCTATTTCTGTCTGGGTTCCATCTTCGGAAATCGAAAATAATTCCATTAACTGGCTTTCGACTTGCTCCAGGTTGCGTTCAGAAGCTAGGTTTTCATTTGGTAAGCTTGGCACTTTAATTGTTTCTTTCATCTAAAGACACTTCCTTTTCAAGCTAAAGCTACAAAATTTATAAGACTTACAGAAAAAATCTAGGTTGAGGGGCGTGGCATTTTAGGTAATAAAACCCAACGATAATATTAGGTTTGTTGGGTTTCGTTACCTCAACCTACTTGCTACTTTCCATCATTTTGACAATCGATTAAAATCTTCTGTATTTCGTCTTCCTCTAGTCCTTCCAATTGGTCTAGCATTTCATCGATATCTGTGGAGCTTGATACCAAAAGAGCTTCTTCCACCATCTCAGCTAAATTCTTAATCGTGGAAGACGCGAAAAAATTTCGCAATGATATATCTACACCAAAATTGGTTCGTACCCGCGATAACAACTGCGTTGCTATCAGAGAATGACCCCCTAAATCGAAGAAATTGTCATAAATTCCCGCCTGTACCCCTAGCACTGCGCTCCAGATTTCGGCAAGTTCTTTTTCAGTTTGAGTTTGCGGGGCTACAAAAACTGTTTCCCGTTGGGCTGAGAAAGTTTCTGGTGCTGGCAGTGAATTGCGATCCACTTTTCCGTTGGGCGTTAGCGGCAAGGCAGGAAGCATTACGAAAGCTGATGGCACCATGTACTCTGGTAGCTTCTCTTTGAGAAATTGGCGCAGTTGGCTCGATTTTGAATTGATCAGCTGGTTGTCAGGGACAACATAAGCTACCAGCCGCTTGTCACCAGTCTCATCCTCCCGTGTCAGAACTACCGCTTCCTGAACTGCTGGGTGTTGAACCAACAACGCCTCGATTTCGCCGACTTCGATGCGATACCCCCGAATCTTCACCTGATGATCCAGCCGACCCAGGAACTCAATATCCCCAGTGGGCAGGTAACGCCCCAAGTCTCCAGTTTTATAAAGGCGGTCTGAAGAAACTAAAAGGGAAGAATCTGTTGACTTTTGACTTTTGATTGCCTGATTAAAAGGGTTAGGAATAAATTTCTCGGCGGTCAGTTCAGGCTGGTTGAGGTAGCCGCGTGCTAAGCCATCACCGCCGATGTATAGCTCTCCCGGTACGCCTATTGGGACAAGTTGCAAGTTGCTATCCAGCAGAAAACAACACGTATTGGCAATCGGGCGACCGATGGGAACGCAAGAATCTAGCGCGTTTTCTGTTGTGTCGTACCAAGTAACATCAGCAGACACTTCAGAGGAGCCATAAAGATTGATCAGTCGGCTTTGAGGCATCCTCTGGCGAAAGCGTTGACAAAGTTCAACACTAAGGGCTTCGCCACTGCTAACCCAATACTTCAGTTTGGGAAGGCGGCTGGACAAATCGGCGAACGTGTCTAAGATGACGCGCAGCAACGACGGAACTAAGACGATGCGCGTGACCTGCTGTTCAGAGAGAGTTTGTACTAACTGGTACGGATCTTTTACAACTTCATCAGCAATGATTACTGTTCGCAACCCGTGCAGTAATGGGGCAAAAATTTCCCAGACAGAATCTACAAAGTTTAAAGAGGTTTTTTGGCAACAAATATCATCTGTGTTGAAGGGATAGGCTGCCCAGTAACAGCGATTGACTGCGCCTTGGTGCCGACCGAGGACACCCTTGGGAGTTCCAGTGGAGCCAGAGGTATAAATGACATAAGCTAGATTGCCAAATGTCACGCGGTTAGTAGGGTTTTGAAAGCTTTCTTGGGCAATGTCCCTGTCCCAGTCGCTATCCAGACAAACCACAGAACGGCAGGATGAAGGAATTTTGTCAGAATAGCGATCTTTGAGTGCAGAATGGGTTAGTAAAACTGACACTTGAGCATCGTTGAGCATGAAAGCTAGACGATCTCTGGGGTAGGTGGGATCTAAGGGAACATAAGCTGCTCCAGCCTTGAGAATGCCGAATATGCCGATGATAGTATAGAGCGATCGCTCTACACTAATGCCAACTAATTCCTCTGTTGCCACGCCCAGCCGCAGCAGGTAGTGCGCTATTTTATTAGCCTGCTCATTTAGCTCCCGGTAAGTCAGTTTTTCGTCTTCAAAAACAACGGCAATGGCATCGGGTGTGCGTTCTACTTGAGCTTCAAATAGCTGATGCAAACATTGTTTCGGGTAATCTACCTTTTGGTTGTTCCACTCAACTAACTGTTGATGTAATTCCGCTTCTGTTAACAGCGGTAAGTCACATAAGCGCTGTTGGGGATTGGTTGCCATGCCTGCGAGTAAAGTTTGGAAATGACTTAGCATCCGGATGATCTCGGCGGCATCAAAACAGTAGCAATCGTACAATATCCTCAGCTCCAACTCTGAACCTGGGATGGCAAATACAGTTAGGGGATAATTTGTTTTTTCAAAGACAGTAAAATTCTGAATTTCTAGATTGACTTTCCACTCCTGTAAAATTCGATCTACTGGGTAGTTCTCAAACACTAAAATGCTCTCAAACAAAGGTTGACCTCGTGGCACTTCGCTCCACCCTTGCACCTCTACCAGGGGGCTGTACTCGTATTGACGCATCTCCACCAGTTGAGCCTGAAGTTGCTTGAGCCAAGCCAACAGAGGCTGATCCGGCTTTACTTGTACCCGCACGGGCAGCGTATTAATCAACAGCCCAACCATAGACTCGGCTCCTGCTAAGTCGGCTGGACGACCAGAGACCGTGGCTCCATAAACTACGTCGTTCTCGCCGCTTCTTCGACTCAGAAGCAACGCCCATGCTCCCTGAACTAGGGTATTTAGGGTTAGCTGATGCTGTCGTGCCAAGGATTGCAGGGCTGCTGTGGTAGTTGACGAAAGCTGAAGCACTTGTTGATTGCAGTCTTTTTGGAAGCGGGAGCTAACATCTAACTCTAAGCGATTTGTAAATGGATTAAATCCCTTGAGCTTTTCTCGCCAGAATGCTTCGGCTTTTGACAAATTTTGCTGCTGTAGCCAAGCGATGTAGTCCCCATAGCTACTAATGGGCAAATCTGGCTCCTGTTGTCCTTGAGAAAGGGCTGCGTAAATTTCAACGACTTCTTTGAGTACCAATGCTGTTGACCATCCATCCAGAATTAGATGGTGCTTGCTCCAGATGAATTGGTAACTTTTTTCGCCAAGTTGCAGCAAATTCAGGCGCATTAAAGGTGCTTCGGACAGGTCGAAGCCTTGACGATCTATTTCTAGCAAGGTTTGAAGATGTTCTTGCTGTTCTGAGGGAGAAAGCTGTTGCAAATCATGCTGCACCAGCGGCACTTTAATATGTTGATGTACGACTTGCAATGGCTTTTCCAGGTCTTCCCAATGAAAGCTAGTACGCAAGGCGGGGTGACGAGCTATGACTTTCTGCCATGCCTGCTCGAAAGCAGAAACATCAAGATAACCCTGCAAGCTATAGTGCAACTGTAGGAAATATACTCCAGATTCTGGGGTATACAAACTGTGAAAGAGTATGCCCTGCTGTGCTGGTGATAGTTCGTAAATATCTTGAAGATTTTCTACTTTCATTTGGCTTTCTTCTCACTGGTGCGGTTGATTTTGGCAAGCAACTTGTCCAGGTCTTTTTGGTTCAGTTGGGCTTTTGGGAAGTCAGTTGGGGTGTAGCCTCCTGCTTCGGCAGATTGGCAGTGAGCAATGAGCGACGCACAAGCTGTGAGAAATTTTTGCGCTAGGCTTGACACAGTTGAATCTTTATGTGTTGCGGCGCTGTATGTCCAATCTAGTTGCAGCTTTCCGTTGACAACAAAGCCAGTGATATCCAGTAGGTGAGGGCGCTTTCCTTGGGGACTCCGCGCCGCGCCGCTCGATTCTGGGGCTAAGCTAAACAAAGAGGACTGTTGTAAAGCTGGGTCAAACTGGCCCAGGTAGTTGAAACAAACTTCCGGTTGAGGAAGCTGGCGCGATCGCTCTTTTACTGATGTGTCTGGCTGGAGATATCGCAGCACACCGTAGCCAATTCCTCGATTTGGAATCTGGCGCAATTGTTCTTTGATAGCTTTGAGTGCCTCTCCCGGTTCAGGCGCTGCTTCTAACTCCAATAGCACCGGGAATAAAGTCGTGAACCAGCCGACCGTGCGCGACAAGTCCACATCCTTGATAATTTCCTCTCGGCCGTGACCTTCAAGATTAACTAAAAGCGATCGCTGTTGAGTCCAATCGGCAAAAGTCTGCACCAGTGCTGTCAGCAACACATCATTCACCTGGGTTTGATACGCCGATGGCACCTCTTTTAACAGTGCTTGCGTCTGGGACTCACTCAACGATACCGAAACCGTGCGAGCTAACCCCACTGTATTCGCGCCCCCTGGAAAGTCCACAGGCAAATGCGATCGCTGACGGGGAGCTAACCAATAATCTTGCTCTTTTCGTAGTGTCGTTGATTGTGCATACTCCTGCAAGCATTCAGCCCACTGCTTGAACGAGGTTGTCTTCGCTGGCAGCTGTATCGTTTCATTCCGGCTTACCTGTTGATAAGCCGTTTGCAAGTCTTCCAGCAAAATCCGCCAGGAGACGCTATCAACAGCTAAGTGGTGGATAATCAGTAACAAGCGGCTCGGTTTAGAAGGCCCCATGTTAAAGAGCGTTACCGCCATCAACGATCCTGCCGACAGATTCAGACTAGCTTGCTGTTCCCCAGCAGCAGCTTCAATAGCTGCGGTTTGTTCGCTGGGTGAGAGGGTCGATAAATCCAGCACAGTTACTGGCACTACTCGCTGATAATCAGTATTAACAGCTCGCCAACCCGATGCTTCTGGAATAAACCGCAGACGCAGAGCATCGTGATGTTTCAGCAAGTGCTGCACCACTTGCTGTAATAGGTTGGGATCTAAATTCTGTACTTGCAGAAGAATAGCTTGATTCCAGTGGTGCGAATCGGGTAAATTTTGCTCAAAAAACCAGTGTTGAATTGGGGTAAGAGGAACAAACCCCGTTACCAGACCTTGTTCAATTTCGATGGTTTGGGCGATATCCGCCACTGCTGCTAATTGGGCAATTGTCGGATGTTCAAATATTTGCTTGGGGGTCAGCCGCAAGTTTGCTTTATTGGCTCTGGCAATTACCTGAATGCTGAGAATGGAATCCCCGCCTAACTCAAAGAAGTTGTCATAAATACTCACTTGCTCTAAACCCAAGATTTGCGCCCAAATTTCCGCCAACACCTTTTCCTGGGGATTGCGAGGTGCGGAAAAACCTGGATTAAATTCTGGCTTAGTCGCGTCCGGCGCTGGCAGGTTGTTGCGGTTTATTTTGCCATTAGGTGTTAGAGGCAAGGCTTTGAGCAGTACGAAGGCAGAAGGCACCATATACTCAGGTAATTTCTGCTTTAGAAAGTTACTTAGGTCGCTGATGGTAGCAGTATGGGAATCCGGAACAACATAAGCGACAAGACGTTTCTGATCCGGCTCATCTTCTCGCGCCAGTACGACAACTTCGCGCACTTTTGGATGTTGACTCAGCACGGCTTCAATTTCCTCTAATTCGATGCGGAAGCCATGCAGTTTGACTTGACGGTCTAGGCGACCCAAAAATTCTAGGGTGCCGTCTGGTCGGTATCTTGCTAAGTCACCAGTTTTGTATAGTCGTTCTTGAGAAGGCTGATTAAAGGGGTTGGGTATAAATCGCTGGGCGGTTAGTTCGGGTTGATTTAGGTAGCCTCTGGCTACGCAATCACCGCCGATGTAGAGTTCGCCCGGTACGCCTATCGGCACGGGTTGCTGATGGGTGTCTAGTAAATAAATCTGCGTGTTGGCTAGGGGACGACCTAAGGGAACGGTTGCTCTACTCGCCTCGGTTGGCAAGCTTTTTACTGAATAGGTAAGTACGCCAACGGTGGTTTCGGTCGGGCCGTAGTGGTTGAGAATCTGACATGGGGAGTGTTGTCGCACCTGTGAGATCAAATTCCAGCTGACGGCTTCACCTCCCAAGATTAAACACTGACGGGGCAGGATTTGCTCTGGATGGGAGGTTGTTAGCAGGGCTGCTAGGTGGGTTGGGACTATCTTGAGACAGTCAATAGGATGGCGGCGGCAGTATTGGGCTAGTGCTACTGGGTCGGTAGCTCGTTCCTGAGAGATGATATGCAGGCATCCCCCGGTACAGAGGGCTGGGAAGATGGCTGTGTTGCCGAGGTCGGCGGCGATGGTGGAAACGGTGGCGAAGCTGGCACCACTTGGCAGTACCAATTTTTCTAGGATGGCGTTGAGATAATTGAGGAGTTGCCGATGCTCAATAGCAACTCCTTTGGGCTTGCCAGTGGAGCCGGAGGTGTATATGACGTAGGCTAAGTTTTGGGCGGTGGTATGGCTGATGGGGTCGGAGTGGTCTTCTTTAGCGATCGCATCCCAATCCAGACATACTACTTGCGCTTGCGGTTGAAGTTCAATAAGGTGTTGTTGTGTTAACAGGATGGTTGCCTGTGCTTCTTGCATTCGCAAGGCTAAGGCTTCTTTGGGTAATGCCGGATCTAAAGGTAAATATGCTCCGCCTGCTTTGAGAATTCCCAGCAAACCGATGATCAGTTCTGGGGATCTTTCCAGGTGCAGGGCGACGATGATTTCGGGTTTAACTCCGAGTCGCTGTAGGTAATGAGCAAGTTGATTGGCTTTAATGTTGAGTTCGGCATAGGTGAGTTGCCGATCTTCAAACACCAGGGCAATGTTGTTGGGTGTAAGCTGTGCCTGTGCTTCAAACCAGTGGTGAAGACAGGAATAGGGGGAAGGAGCGGTTTTGTTGTTGTTAAATTCGACTAATAGTTGCTGTCGTTGGCTGCTGTTGAGGATTTCTAATTGCGCGATCGCTACTTCTGGATTCTCAATGGCATGGGTTAGCAAGGTTTGAAATTGTGCCGCTAACCGCTCAATTTCTTCTGTCTCGAATAAGTTAGCGTCATAGTGCAATTCTGCTGTCAGAGAATCATTCTGCTCTTTGCAAGAGAGTTTTACTTTGAATCGGTCGATGCAGGTGTAAGACTTGTAAATGGAGAATAATAGGTCTGCCGCAGAATATTGAGGCGGCTGGGATTCAAATTCAAAGCAAAAGGGGAAAAACGGTGTTTCTTTATTTTGGGTGTTACTTTTAACAAGATATTCCCAATTAAAGGATTCTTGCCATTTCAAAGCATCGCAGGTTATCTTGTTAAGCTGCTGCCACACTTCATAAAATTTAAGTTCTCCCTGCAAACAGCCCTGGATTGGCAAATATTTTGCCAGCAAGCCTATTGCAGGTTCTAACTCTTCATGGTTTCTGCCAGCACAAGCAATTCCTATCTCAGATTTACCCGTAATCCGCCACAGTAATATCTGCCAGCAAGCCTGTAAAAAGCTAGAAACAGTATATATCTCTTTATTCGCTAAAGCTGCAATTTTTGTCTTTATCTCAGTATTTAATTTTAAGGAAATAGACTCTGGTTTAAATACTGATATCAACGGCTTTTCATTAGGAAGCGTACTTTGGATAAAGTTTAAATCCAAATTGCGCCAATACTCTTTTCCCGTTTCTGCCTCTTCAGCTTCAAACAGCTCATTTTGCCATGCCGCAATATCTGCATATTGCAAAGGTTCGTCACCCAAAGGACTATTCTGGATACAAGCTGCGTAAGATTGGCTAATTTCACCTACTAAATTATTAATTGCTATCCTATCTGCACAAAGAGCTGGTAAGCCAAGTAGTAAGATATGCTTTTCCGGGGAAAGAATTGCTAAAGATACTTGCAAATTTGAGCCATGAGATAAATCGAAAGGATGCTTTTTTGCTTCTTGAAAAAGTACCTCTAGTTTTGCTTCTTGTTCCTCAAATTCTAACTGCTTTAGATCGCACTTGTTAACTTCGGGTAAATTGCGATCGCTTATTACTTGTAAAGCAATTGACATCCCGCTTAGGCAGCAAAAACTTGTTCGCAGTATTTCATGTCTTTCTACAACCTTTTGTAAAGCTGCCTCTAGGACTTTTATCTTAAGATTTCCTTCTATTAAAACAGCACAATGAACCCGATAAGGCTGACTCTGGTTTTGCTGTAACAACCACAAATTTTTTTGCTGCGGGGAAAGCTCAAACCCCTCTATAGATAATTCTTGCATATCCTTAAGCTCCGCTGTTTTGATTAGTAAAAGGTTCTGCCATCCCTACTACTACTTTTCGGGAGCCAACAAACGGCATACGTCCATGAGCCGTTAGCATATTATCCAGCATCAATATATCTCCTTCTTGCCAAGGAAATATAACTGTTTCCTGCTGATAAATTTCCCGAATTTCATCTAAAACAGAAGTTTCAATCGGAGAGCCATCACCGTAATAAGCATTACGAGGTAAATCTTCCTCTTTAAATGTTGCCAACAGGGATTGATAAACTTCTGGATTCAGGCTTGAGACGTGAAACAAATGAGCTTGATTGAACCACACCAGTTCGCCCGTTTTGGGATGGGTGGCGACAGCTTGGCAAACCTGACGAGTTCTTAGCTGATTTCCCTTCCAATCAAACTCAATTCCCTTACTCCGGCAATAATTTTCAACTTCAGTTTTATTTGTTGTTTGAAAAACATTTTGCCAGTCAAGGTCTAGTTTATCACCATAATTGCGGACATACATCACTTTTCTCTGAATAAATTTATTTTTAATTTTATTATCAATGCGTTCAAAAACCTTACGACTATCGGCAATCGGGGTCTCTCCTTTCTCTTCGGCAGATTTGACGCAGAAGAACCAAATTTTTAACGGCCATTCTAGGGAATAAGCCATCTCATTATGTAAAGGAATAACTTGGGTGGCAGGATATTCAGTTGACGTATATATGTTGCCACTTACTTGAGTTCGGGGTGTTGACCGATAGGAATATTCAAGTAATTCTCCGGAAATTGCTTGGATAAATTGCTCAAATTCGGGTAATTCTTTAAGATCAAAGTTCCGAAACAGTAAGCCACCATGTTTTAATAACTGTGTCTCGATCCATGAGCGATTATTTGTTGCCCACGTAATCAAATTCAACCCATCTACCGCTGGTTTAATTACCAAGGGTAGAGGATTTTCAGGCTGAAAGCACTCTATCTGAATTAATTTTTCTGGGGAGATGCTGAGGGTTTTTCGCCTGACATTGCTTGGCTTCATCGTGTTGAGATTTGTAGATTCTTTCATCAGTGGTTATCCCGTTCTAATTGTTCAGTTGCAACGCTAATCGTCTTGCGCCTGACATTTCCTATTTTTTGACGACGAACCGCTTGGAAATCTTTTTGTTTCAGAATTTGTTGTTGTTTGTCGCCTTCTATCAGTGCTTCTTTAAGGGCGCAGATATTAGCATCAGGTTGTTCCAGAACCCGGTGTAGCATAAATTGGAAATGTTCTAAAATTTGAGCGATGGCGTCCGGTGCAAAACGGCAAGAATCGTATAAAATTTGCAGCGACAAGTCCGGTAACAGAACTCTGACAGTCAGAGGATAATTATTTTTGGAGGAAGAGCGAATATTGCCAAATTCAAATTCTCGGAACCCTTCACGTAAGGATGGATCTACTGGATAGTTTTGGAAGACAACAATACTTTCAAATAGAGGCAAGTCCCTTGGCATATCGCTCGATTTGTGCAACTGCACTAAAGGAGTGTGTTCGTATTGACGGGCTTCAACTTGCTGGGACTGAATTTTCTTGAGCAACGAGACAAAAGAATCTTCAGGAATCAGTTGTACTCGCACTGGCAGAGTATTAATAAAAACCCCGACAATTGATTCCGAACCAGCGAGGTTGGGCGGACGGCCGGAAACGGTGCTACCAAAAACTACATCTTCGGCACCGCTATAGTGGTTCAGCAGCAACGCCCAAGTTCCTTGAATTAAGGTATTTAGAGTTAATTGATGCTGTTTGGTAAACAGTAGTAAGGCGGCGGCGGTGGCTTCTGAAAGCTGGATTTGCTGTTTATTTTCGCTTTGTTCTAAGTTGGGCAATTTTTGGGAAACCGGATTGATTTCTAGGGGAGTTGGTGTTGTGAAACCTTTAAGCATTTGCTGCCAAAATACCTCAGCTTTGGATAGATCCTGCTGCTGTAACCATGCAATGTAGTCCCGATAAGGACGGGGGCGTTTGGGATTTAAGTCTTGTCCCTGAGAGAATGCTTGGTAAAATGCGATCGCGTCTTTGAAAACGATGGGCATAGACCACCCATCTAGCAATAGGTGATGATGGCTCCAGATGAATAGATTGGTGTTGTCGGTCAGCTGGATTAAAATTAGGCGCATCAGGGGTGCTTGCGACAAATCGAAGCCTTGACGATCGCGCTTTAGAACAGCTTCCAGCCGTTCCTGGTCGGTTAGAGATCCCCGCCAATCTTGCTGTTCCCAAGGTAATTCCACTTGTCGATGGACGACTTGAAGCGGTGTATCAATTTCTCCGTAAAAAGAGGTTCGCAGAACTGGGTATAAGTCTACAACTCGCTCCCAGGCTTGCTTGAAGGCTGAGATATTTAAGTTTCCCTTGAGGGTGCAGCTAAACTGTTCGCAATAGATTCCAGAGTCGGGATCGTAAAGGGTATGAAAGAGCATCCCCTGTTGTATAGGCGAAAGAGGGTAAATATCCTCTATCTGCGATTGGACAAACAACTCATCAAGTGTTTGCTGATCCAGTTTTGCTAATGGGAAGTCAGATGGAGTATAGCCTCCAGCTTCCGGAGATTGGCAATGGGCGATAAGCGATCGCAATGCCTCGATAAACCCTTGCGCCAAAGCCTCAATTGTGGATTGGTGATGAACACTCTGGCTGTAAGTCCAATCTAGTTGCAACTGACCGCCAACCACAAAACCGTTGATTTCTAAGAGTTCGCTGCGATTGTCTCGCAAACTGCGTTCTATCCCACGAGGTTCTGAAGACCAGTTAAATAGAGGTGATGAAAGCGTCTGGTCAAACTGACCCAAGTAATTGAAACACACCTGGGCTTGAGGAAGCGATCGCAGCGATTCGACTATAAAAGGATCATTGCTCAAATAGCGCAGAATCCCATAGTCTATCCCTCGATGGGGAATGCTCCGCAACTGCTCTTTGATAGCTTTTAACGCTTCCCCAGGATCAGAATCTCCCAACAGCAACACTGGAAAAACTGATGTAAACCAGCCCACAGTACGGGACAAGTCTACATTGTCAAAAATTTCCTCCCGTCCGTGACCTTCCAAGTTAACAAGTAGCGATTGTTCTCCCGTCCACTTTGCAAATGCTTGCACCAGCGCCGTTAACAACACATCATTAATCTGGGTGCGATAGGCAGCAGGCACCTTTTGCAACAAAGCTTTGGTTTCTGCAACACTCAGGGAAACTGATAAAATCCGGGCGGAACCTACTGTATTAGACCCCCCAGGAAAGTCCACTGGTAGACGTGACGATTTGCTCTTTTTCGCTAACCAATAATCCAGTTCCAGCAAAGCCTTACTGCGAGCATACTCAAGCAACTGTTGCGACCATTGCTTGAAGGAGGTTGTTTTCAATGGTAAGGCAAGCGTTCCTGTGTCGTTGGCATTCGCTTGTGTGTGGTGCTGATAGATTGTCTGCAAATCCTCAACTAAAATTCGCCAAGAAACGCCATCTACCGCCAGGTGGTGAATTATTAACAGCAGGCGACTTGTTTTTTCACCCAGCTTAAAGAAAGCTGCTCGTATCAGAGGCCCTTGCGATAGGTTTAAGCTGCTCTGTAGTTCAGTGGCGGCTGCCTCCAGAGTGAATTTTTGCTTTTCTGCTGGCAAGTCTGACAAATCCACATAGGAGAAAGGCACCAAATCATCAGAATTGGCATTAATTTGTTGCCAACCAGACTCAGTTTGTATAAACCGCAGGCGGAGAGCATCGTGATGGATTGACAACTGCTGCACAGCCCGTTCTAAGAGTTTCGGGTCAACATCTGGCTGCACTTCTAGCAACAGAGATTGATTCCAGTGGTGCGGGTCAAGTAAATTTTGCTCAAAGAAGCAGTGTTGAATGGGTGTAAGTGGTAGCGAACCCACAACTAAACCTTGTTCTGCCTGAATTGCTCCAGTTGTGTCAGCGACCGTTGCCAAATCTGCAATTGTCTGGTGCTGAAACATTTGCTTCGGGGTCAGCTGAACTCCTGCTTGATGAGCTTTGGCAATCACCTGAATGCTGAGAAGAGAATCGCCGCCTAATTCAAAAAAGTTGTCATGGATGCCTACCCGCTCGATACCCAAAACCTGCTCCCAAACCTGAGTTAAGATTTCCTCAACGGGAGTGCGAGGCATAAACGTTTCTTGGGGTGCTAACCGCGTTTGATCTGGTGCTGGCAAAGCTCGACGGTCTACTTTGCCGCTGGGTGTCAGCGGTAGAGTCTCTAACAGCACGAACGCAGATGGCACCATATACTCAGGTAGCTTCTGTTTCAGAAAGCTCCGAAGCTGCGATACTAGATCGCTTTGCACTTGGTTATCCGGACTCGGAACAACATAAGCTACCAAACGCTTTTGGTTTGATACATCTTCCCTGAATGCGATCGCAGTTTCTCGTACAGATGGGTGTTGACTCAGTAGAGCCTCAATTTCTCCAAGTTCAATCCGGAAGCCACGAATCTTTACTTGGTGGTCAATACGTCCCAAAAATTCAATATTTCCATCGGGAAGCCACCTTCCTAAATCTCCTGTTTTATAAATTAAATCTTTATTAGTACCAGGCAAACATTTTGCCGTATTTGGAAAAGGATTAGGAACAAAGCTTAACTGGGTACTTTTTTCATTTTTCCAATACCCCACACCAACACCAAATCCCGATACGCAAATCTCCCCAGGAACCCCAACGGGTAACAACTGCATTTTGCGGTCAAGAATATAGATATTTAAGTTAGCTAAGGGTTTACCAATTGAAACTGTTCGTTCCTCTAAAGGCTTGTCTATTATCAACTGAGTTATATCATCAGCCGCTTCAGTAGGGCCGTAAGCATTGACAACTTTAATTGAGGGATACAGACTAAGCCACTGATTTACCATCTCTACCGAAACAGATTCTCCCGTCACCATCATCCACTTCAAATCTGGTAACAGTCTTTGGTCGTTTGACAGTTGGGAAATATATTCTAATAAGCTTCTTAAAACAACTGGGACAATTTCAATAATAGTAACTTTTTTATCTTTGATATCATGAAACAATTTCTCAGGATTGCAGACTGTTTGCGTGTCTACAATAACTGTCGTCCCACCAATTAAGATTGGCGCTAAGAATTGCCATACAGAAATGTCCGATGAAGCCGGGGCGCTTTGCAGGAATATAAGGTTTTCCGTAAGATTTAAAGCATCATATTGGGCATAAATATGATTAATAGCGCCGCCATGTCTGATAATTGCACCTTTAGGAAATCCCGTTGAACCGGAAGTATATATCATGTAAGCAGCATCGATTCCCCGATTAATAGCATCTATCGCAGTCGGTAAATGCTGGAAATCGCCTTGCTGATATAAATTTACTCCGGTTATTTTTTGGTTGCTCTCATCGGAAATGGCATCTAGGCAAATAATTGATTGTAAGCAAGAACATTCAGATATAACTTCCGGCAATATATTCAGAGATAAACCCTCTGTTAATAGAACCTGAACTTCGCTATTCAATAGCATATATCTGATTCTATCGGCTGGATAAGTTACATCAATGGGTACGTAAGCTGCGCCAGCTTTTAAGATAGCGAGTATTGCTATTAAATAATTTGGATTTCGTTCCTTTAAAATTCCAACAAAGCTACCATTTGTGATTCCCAGTTTACGCAAAAATAAAGCAAGCTGATTTGCCTGATCGTTCAGTTCGCAGTATTTTAATTGAGTGTTTTCAAAAACTACCGCAATCCGATCCGGTGTTTTTTCTACTTGTTCTTCAAATAAAGCGTGAATTGTTTTAGTGACTGGATAAGATTTGGCATTATCATTAAATTCTTCTAATAATTGCTTTTTGTCGGCTGCTGTCAAAAAATCAAGCTGCGCTAGAGGAATGTTTATGTCACCAAGAGCGATTTCAAGAATATTGATATAGTGCGCGATCGCTTGATTGATAGTTTCCTCTTTGAAAAGAAGCGAACTATACTCAATTTTTCCTTTTAAGAGATTCTCAGTAACTACAAAAGAAAATGTAATATCGTTTTTCGTTTCCTCCAAGCTAGGCTGATTGTGAATGTTCTCTAGCAACATGATGATGTCAAATATTGAACATCGATTCTCACTTCGTGGCAGCTTTAACAAGCCTACTAATTCATCAAAAGGATAGTTTTGATGGCTATAAGCACCAATAACAGTATCTTTTACTTGTAAAAGAAAATCTTTAAAGGTCAGGCTATCTGCTACCTGCGATCGCAGCGTAACAAAAGTATTTAAATCCTCATTATCTCCTATTCTATAAACAGGTGAACCGACAACTACATCATCATTGCCAGTATATCTGTTTAGCAATATCTTCAGCGCTGATAAAAGAACTAAATAGATAGACAAATAGGAACGATTAGTTAACTTAAAAATTGCCTCCGATAAATTTTCTGACAACTCGAAACTGATAGATTGGTTTTTCTTGCCATAAGGTACTGGTCTTAGATAATCCGCAATCAAAGTTGTTTCCGGTAATTCTCCGGATAACTTGTGTAACCAATATATTTTCTGAGTAAACAAGTCTTCAGAAAGAGGACTATTTCTAATATTTTTAGTCATTGTTTACGTCTATATCCTGTATTAAACTTTCAGCTTGATACCTTACGAAATTCTCTCTCAGGTTTGTCAACTACCAATTACATTAAATAGCCCTCCTAAATCATCTTGATTTTTTATTGTTTCTTCGCTTAGCTGTACGCCAAGGGGATTATTTAAAAAAGGCAGCAATAAAATCAGATTGCTAATTAATACAGTCGAAAAAAGCTTGCTTAATAATTGAACAACCCTTTCTTAAAACAGGCATTTCAATATTCAAAGGGGGCAAAATTTTAATTACCGTATCATCTCTTCCCACCCTTTCAACGATTAACCCTAGTTCATAGCAACGCTGCGCGATCGCTTTCGCAAAACTTGCGCCTCTATCCGACAGATCGATTCCCCAAATCATGCCGATCCCGCGAATAACTATTTTTTCACTTAAGCAAGCTATCTCCTCATTAAGGAAAGTATTCAAAAAAGATTCTTTAAGTTTGACCTCGTATTCAAGATTAATACTTTCTCTGTACTCTATAGCCGCCGATGCTCCCACAAATGCCAATTGATTTCCTCTAAAAGTGCCTGTATGTTCGCCTGGTTCCCAAATGTCAAACTCTGGCTTAATCAATAACAAAGACATGGGAAACCCGTAACCACTGATAGATTTTGAGATAGCTACTATGTCAGGAACAATATTGGCTCTTTCAAAAGAAAAGAATGGGCCTGTGCGACCGCAGCCGACTTGAATATCATCACAAATTAATAAAATATCATGGCGATCGCACAAATTTCTGAGCCTTTGCATCCACTCGATTGGTGCTACAACAACACCACCTTCAGCTTGTACCGTTTCAAATATAATTGCTGCTGGTTTTTCCACCCCAGAATTAACATCAGTCAGTACCGTTTCCATATACTCTATGGTGTCGAAGTTTTCCATATAACCATAGGGGAACGGCATAAAAGTTACATGGTTTGATGTTACTCCTGCCCCTAAGCGAATACCGTTATTGCTACTAATAGCTAAGCTGCCTAAAGTCATGCCGTGATATCCTCCCATAAATGAGAATATACCAGTTCTTTGCTTGACTTTTCTTGCCAGTTTTAAAGCGGCTTCAACAGCATTTGTTCCGGTAGAGCCACAAAATTGAATCTTGTAATCGAGGTCTTTAGGTATTAAAACAGCTTCAGAAAACTTTTCTAAAAAGTCTCTTTTAGCCATTGTATGTAAGTCTAGACCATGAGCGATCGCATCCGATTCTAAATATGAAATAACTTTTTGTTTTATGTATTGATTGTTGTGTCCATAATTAAGAGCGCCAGCACCAGCAAGAAAGTCGATAAACTCTACGCCTGATTCCGAATAAACGGTAGAACCTACAGCTTTATGGAAAACATCGGGAAAATTTCTACAATAAGTTCTGACATTTGACTCGCGTTCTTCAAAGATATTCATATAATTCTTCTCCTTGGGCAATTGGGTCGCTGTGAGAGGGAATAACAAAAGCTTAATTAGGCTGGTTAATGTTGGGTTTCGTTAGTACAATTACTGATTATTATTGGGTTTCCTTCCTCAACCCAACCTACAATTAGTTAAGAGCAAAATCGAAGTTAAAAGTTGCTTCTTTTTCCAGCATGAAAGTAATATGCTGCTCAGATTTTGTTAGCAAGGGTAAATCTGATAGGCGCTGATTAGGATTGGCAACAATGCCTTCTAATAAAGTTTGAAAATGTCCCAACATGCTGCTAATTGTAGCGGGAACAAACAGGTCAGTGCTGTACTCCACCGTCCCGATAAGTCCTTGTGGCGTCTCCATTATGTCGAAGCTCAAATCGAACTGCGCTGTATTACTTTTAACGTCTAACAAACTCACGCTTAGACCTGAAAGCTGCAAGGCTGGCGTCGGGGCATTATTCAACGAAAACCACACTTGAAACAGCGGATGATAGCTCAGGTTACGTGTAGGCTGAAGTTTTTCTACCAATTGCTCAAAAGGCAAATCTTGATGATCGTATGCTTCTAAAGCTACTTTGCGGACTCGATGCAAAAGTTCTCGGAAACTTGGGTTGCCTGATAGGTCAGTCCGCATCACCAAAGTATTGACAAAAAATCCAATAAGTCCCTCAAATTCAGCTCGGTTACGGTTAGCAATCGAGGAGCCGATAAGGATATCATCTTGCCTAGTGTAACGGTAAAGTAAGGTTTTGAATGCAGCAAGCATTGTCATGAACAGGGTGACATTTTCTCGCTGCGAAAGTGTCTTGAGTTGCTCAGAGAGGTTAGTAGGTAATCCGAAAGATTGGGTGGCACCTTGACCAGTTTGAACTGTCGGTCGCGGGCGATCACTAGGTAACTCTAGTACGGATAAGTTGCCACTTAACTGTTGCTTCCAGTAGGACATCTGAGCTTCTAGCACTTGTCCCTGCAACCTTTGCCGCTGCCAGATAGCGTAATCAGCGTACTGGATGGGCAGTTCGGGAAGCGGTGAAGGACGACCTTGAGAAAAGGCTTCATAGAGTGCTGCTACTTCGCGAACCAGCACACCCTTAGACCAACCATCGCTAATGATGTGGTGTATCGTTAGCAGCAATACGTGCTGTTCTTCATCCAGCTGTAGCAACTTTGTCCGCAGTAAAGGCCCTTGGGACAAGTCAAAGGGTTGTTGGGTTTCTTGCGCGATCGCGTTTTGCACCTGAACATCGCGATCGCTGTGCGATCGCGATCGCACAAACACCACCGGAAGTTTCCACCTCAAACTTGGCGCAATCACCTGAACAGGTTGCCCATCAACCATCACAAACGTAGTTCGCAAGGCTTCATGACGGCGCACAATTTCGTTTAAACTTTCCTCTAACGCTGGCACGTCAAGCGCACCCGTCAGTTGTATGGCGACAGGGCTAATGTATTGAAGGCTACCTGGCTCCAACCGATCGAAAAACCACAACCGCTGCTGGGCAAAAGAGGCCGGAAATACAAAGACATCTTCTTCGGAAGTATTAACATCGGAGGAAAAATCTACTTTCATCGTCACCATACCTGACTTGAGCTTTGAAGCTGTCTTCCCGTGAACTAAAGTTCCGGCTGAAAGCTAAAACCCATTGAAATGGGTTGTTTTTGCGTTTTCAGTCAGTTTCCACTGACTTGAGCTTTGCGCTGGGAAATTGATTTCCCAGCGTTGAGTGCGTAAGTCACAAGGTGAGAGGATCACCATCTTTCAAAGAAGAAAGCTTCACCCGGTGCGCCGTTCGCGAAACTGCTACGATTTCTGGTTCATTAAGGTAGGCACCTTTGTCCTTCGCCTGCTCAATTTTCTTGGCGACTCCAGCAATAGTTGGCATTTCAAAAAAGTCGCGCAGAGGTAGTTCTACTTGGAACGCTTGGCGCAACTTAGAAATAACTAAGGTAGCAAGTAGAGAGTGTCCGCCCAACTCAAAGAAGTTATCGTGGATACCCACCTGTTCGATACCCAGGACTTCCGCCCAGATTTTAGCGATCGCTTGCTCTGTGGAAGTACCAGGAGCAACAAATCCCAACTCAGGCCGGATCTGGTCTGGGACTGGCAAAGCTCCACGGTCTACTTTGCCATTAGCTGTCAGTGGCAAAGCCTTCAATATTACGACAGATGGCACCATATACTCTGGCAGCTTCTGTTGCAGGAAGTGGCGTAAATCATTGGTATTGGTAACTTGTCCCGGATGCGGAACTACATAGGCTACCAACCGCCGATCACCCGGTTCATCCTCCCGCGCCAAAATGACAACTTGGCGAACAGATGGGTGTTGACTCAGCAGTGTCTCAATTTCTCCCAACTCAATGCGGAAGCCTCGAATTTTCACTTGGTCGTCAGTCCGACCAAGAAACTCCAAATTGCCATTCGGTAAGTAGCGAACCAGGTCGCCAGTTTTGTAAAGCCGCGCCTCGGTGTCGCTAAAGGGATTTGATATGAACCGTTCTGCGGTCAAATCTTCTCGGTTGAGATAACCCCGTGCTAACCCCGCACCGCCGATGTATAATTCGCCGGAAACGCCGACTGGCACTAGCTGGAGATGCCGATCTAGCACATAGACCTGGGTGTTAGCTAGAGGACGACCGAGGGGAACAGTCTCAGAATCATGGCGATCGCCTTTGTCTACCTGATAAGTCAGTACGCCGACAGTAGCCTCTGTAGGGCCGTAGTGATTGAGAATCTGGCACTCAGGTTTGTGTTGCTGAATTTGATCGATTAGTTGCCAACTCACCGCCTCACCACCCAAAACTAAACGCTGTGGCAAAATTTGCGCTGAGTGCGAAGATGCCAAAAGCGCGGCTAGGTGGGAAGGAACAATTTTCAGACAGTCAATTGGATAGCGGCCAAAGTAGTCTGCTAGCGCGGCTGAGTCGGTAGCGCGTTCTGCGGACACTATATGCAGGCACCCTCCCGTACACAAGGCGGGAAATATAACGGTGTTACCTAAGTCTGCTGCGAAGGTCGATACAAGTGCGAAGCTGGCACCAGTCGGTAAATTCAGCTTGTCTAGAATCCCTCTCAGGTAATTGAGGAGTTGCTGATGTTCGATGGCAACTGGCTTGGGTTTTCCTGTCGAGCCAGAGGTAAACAGCACATAAACTAAATTTTTACTGTTCGCCTCGCTGGTGGGATTGGCATTGCTCTGTTGAGCCGCTTCCCAGTCTTCATCTAAACATACCGTTGTTTTTCCCTCATAACTATTACCACAAAATTGCCTTTTTGTCAATAAAACCTGAGCGACTTGCGACATGAAATCCAGACGCTCTTGGGGTAAAGTCGGGTCGAGGGGAAGATAGGCTCCGCCTGCTTTGAGGATGCCCAACATTCCCACCACCATATCTAGCGATCGCTCCAAACAAAGCCCCACCACCACTTCTGGTTTCACTCCCAACATCTGTAGGTGATGGGCAATTTTATTGGCACGAGCATTGAGTTCGCGGTAGGTAAGTTGTTGATCTTCAAAAACAACGGCAATATTATCCGGCGTTTGTGCGGCTTGGGCTTCAAACAGTTGGTGAATACATTGCTGTTCGGGGTAATCGGTTTGAGTGTTGTTATGGGCTAAAAGTTGAGCGCGATCGCTAGGCTGTAGAATCTCTAACTGACTAATTGCAACTTCCGGATTCTCCGTAGCACTGGCAAACAATGTCTGAAATTGCTTCACCAACCGTTGAATTGTCTCGGCTGAGAACAAGTTGGAATCATAGTAAAAATCTGCCTTTTCGCGAGTGCAAACCAGTTTTATTTTGAACCGCTCAATGCAGCTGTAGAAATTCAACAGCGAAAATGACACCCCTGCGCCAAAGCGTTTTAAAACGCTTTGCTCAAACTCGAAACCAACCGCAAATTGCGCCTTGCTAGTCACCCCATCAAAAGGTTCCCAGACAAAATACTCCTGCCATTCAGAAGCCTCTCGCATTGCTTGGCTTACCAGTTCCAAAACTTCTTTAAAGCGCAAATCTGCCTCTAAACAGCTCTTAATTGGCAACCATTTCGTACATAGTCCCAAAACCGAATGCAGTGTTTCAAATTCTCTACCATCCACCGATGCGCCAACAATAATTTCCTCTCCGGTGAGCCGCCACAGCAGAACTTGCCAAGATGCTAGCAACCAGATATCGAGAGCAATATCAGATTTTTCCAGCTTAGCAACCGCTTTAGAATCAAGTGTTAAACTAACACAATCGATTTCAAATTCTGATTTTTTCAGATTGCGCTCAAAAGGTAGTTTAATCCTGTCTAAATTAGAAATATCCTGGTGTTCCCAATATTCCTTACCTGTCGCATCCTCTTCTTCTAATAATTGATGCTGCCATTCTGAAAATTGGACATATTGCACTTCCTCAGTTGAAAAATCCCCAGCATAAGCCAAGCTGATTTTCTCAACCAACTTCTGAAGCGTCCAGCTATCCGCGCACAGTGCAGGCAAACTGATCAGCAAAATATACTTGTCTGCTGATAGCTTTAATAAAGACAAGTGTAATGAAACTTGCTCTAAGTCAAAATTTGCCCGTTTCGCTTCTTGAAAAAGTGCCGTAATTTTGGCTTCCTGCTGCTGGGGTTCCTGATCGCTTAAATCAATTTCTCGCCACAAGGGAACGCTGCTATCCGCTACAACCATAACTGGAATCTTCATCCCAGGTAGGCGGTGGAAGGTTGTCCGCAGAATCTCATGTTGATTGAGGACTTGCTCTAAAGCTGTTTTTAAGACATCTACTTTCAGATTTCCTTCTAGAAGAAGGGCGCAGTAAGCAGCGCTATCTTGTTGTAACAACCAAAGACGCTTCTGTTGAGGAGAAAGCCGAAAGCCGCCGAGGGTTTTACTGTGCATTTGCTTTCACCATTCCTTTGTATTTAATTTCTGCGCTACGCATTAATTCCCCCAATGCCACTACAATCTTGCGGGAACCTACATAAGGGTTGCGACTGTGTGCGGCGAGCATATTGTCTAGCATCAATACGTCTCCTTGTTGCCAAGGGAAAGCGATCGCGGCTTCTTGATAAACCGCTCGAATTTCTGTTATTACAGAGTCTTCAATGGGCGAACCATCTCCGTAATAAACGTGACGCGGCAACTGGTCTTCTCCGAACAGGGATAATAAGGATTCCCGGACTGCTGGATCTAGGCATGAGGCATGGTGCAACTGCAACTGATTAAAAAACACCAACTCATTCGTCTTCGGATGCTTAGCGACTGCTGGACGAACCAGGCGAGTTCTCAAACCATTGCCCGAAAGCCACTCAAAAGCGATGCCCGCTTGATGGCAATATTCCTCTACTACAGCTTTATCGTTGGTGTGAAAGAATTCTTGCCAGCTTACGTCAAAGTTCTCGGTATAGTTGCGAACATACATTAGTTGCTTTTGTTGAAATTTTTCTCGCAGCCTGGGGTCAAGCAACTGGTAAACTTTTCGACAGTCCACGATTGGCGTTTCGCCCCCCTGCTGCGCTGGTTGCACGCAGAAGAACCAGATTTTCAAGGGCCAGTAATGCAGATGGGAACTTTCGTTATGGAACAAAATAGCTTGTTCCGGCGGATAAGGTGTTGAGCCGTAAACTTTGCCGCTGACTTCCACACGCGGTAAGTCTCCATACTCAGCGAACAATGTGGCAATTGCCTGAGCAAAACTTTCAAATTCAAGCACAGAAGCGACGCGGAAGTTGCGGAAAAGAATCGCACCGTGATGCAGCAATTTTGTTTCTAGGAATTCCCGGTTGCTCTTAGCCCAGTCGATGAGATCGATATCGTCAACGTTTGGCTTGATCACTAGAGGGAGGGTTTCTTCAGTACCTAAAAACTCTGTTTGGATCAATTTCTCCGGTAAGAAACTGACAGCCTTGGGCTGGATGTTCATCAACTGCTTGAGCTTGGATTCTTTGCGCTCTTTTTTTGAAGCAGCTTGTTGAGTTCTTTCCACTACGTTAAGCATTTCTAAGGTGTTTATTCGGGCATCTGGTTGAGCCACAATGGACTCTAGTAGCGTTTCTAAATGACCTGACATTCGAGCGATAGCGCTTTTCTCGAAAAGGTCGGTTCTATAGTTCCAAGTGCCAACAATTCCCTGCTCGGTTTCGCTCACAAACAAAGCCAAATCAAACTTCGCCGTGCCGCTGTCGATATCCAACAGTTTCAAGCTTAAGCCTGGAAGCTCTAAGGCTGGCATCGGGGCATTTTGCAGAACAAACAATACTTGAAATAGGGGTGTGTGGTTTCCTTTGCGCTCCGGTCGCAGTGCCTCTACCAGCTTTGCGAAGGGTAGATCCTGATGGGCGTATGCTTGTAGCGCTACCTCCCGCACTCGCCCTAGCAATTCTCGAAAACTTGGGTTGCCAGCTAGATTAGTCCGCAAGACTAGCAAGTTGACAAAAAAACCAATTAGTGGTTCTGTTTCAGCTCGGTTACGGTTAGCAACATCAGTGCCTACAACGATATCTTCTAGACCCGTGTAACGCTGTAACAGTACCTCAAATGCTGCCAGCAAGGTCATAAATAGGGTGACACCTTCCTGGCGCGAAAGTGTCTTGAGCGCTTGTGATCGGTCAGGGGAGACCAGGAAGGAATGAGTGGCACCCTGATTAGTTAATGAAGCTGGTCGCTTCGTGTTAGGTAACTCCAACACGGGCAATCCCGCTAGCTGCTGTTTCCAGTAAGCAAGCTGAGATTCTAAGACTTCAAGATGCGATCGCTCCTGCTGCCAAACGGCAAAGTCTGCATACTGAATTGACAGGTCGGGGAGTGGTGAGGGAACGCCTGCACAGAAAGCTTTGTATAACGCTGCTAACTCTCGAATCAGCACTCCAATCGACCAAGCATCAAAGATAATATGGTGCATCGTCAATAGCAGCACATATTCTGTCTCATCGAGTTGCAATAAAGTGCCACGCAGTAACATTCCCTGTGTTAGGTCAAAGGGGCGCTGCGCCTCTTGGGTGGCTAGTCGCTGAACTTCTGTGTCCTGCTCTATTGTTGGCAACCACCGCAGGTCTACCACAGGTAGGGTTAAGGTTAAGCTGGGAGCGATCGCTTGAAATGGTTGTCCATCCACCGTTACAAAAACCGTTCGCAAGGCTTCGTGACGCTTGATGATTTCGTTAAAACTCTGCTCCAACGCCGCTACATTCAGCGAACCACTTAGTCGCACGGCGGCGGGAATGTTATGCACAGCAGTACCAGGCTGCAATTGCTCCAGAAACCACAATCTAGCTTGAGCAAAGGATAGGGGCAAATTGATTGTCCGTGAAACGCGCTCAATAGGCATCTCCAGTTTTTGCCCCAGCTTCATCGTCGTCTCGATGCGATGGGAGAGTTCGCTGACTGTCGGCGACTCAAACAAACAGCGCACAGGTAGTTCTATCTCCAAGACTTGCCGCAACTGAGAAACCACCTGAGTAGCTAGTAAGGAGTGTCCGCCTAATTCAAAGAAGTTGTCATAGATACCTACTTGTTCCAGTCCCAGAATCTTTGCCCAAATTCCGGCGACTATTTCTTCTAAGTAGGTGCGCGGAGCGACAAAATCTGAGTGTTGCCGTCTTGTCTCCAGTGCTTGCAACGCCTGACGATCAACCTTACCGTTGGGTGTCCTCGGTAGTTCCGGCAGCATCGCAAACGTTGCTGGAATCATATATTCTGGCAATTTCAAGAAGCGACGCAGGCAACTAATTGTCGGTGTCTCCTCTGTCGGGACAACACAAGCTACCAGGTACTTATCGCCCGCCGTATCTTCTTTTACTAGAACTACAGCTTCTTTAACCATTGGGTGTTGTCTGAGAGCTACCTCAATTTCTCCCAACTCGATGCGGAAGCCGCGAATTTTTACTTGATGGTCACTTCGCCCGATGTATTCAATATCACCATTAGGCAAGTAGCGGGCGATATCGCCAGTCTTGTACAGTCGAGTGTTGGGTTCATCAGTGAAGGAATGCAGGATGAATTTTTCAGCTGTTAAATCGGGACGGTTCAGGTATCCTCTAGCTAATCCGGCACCGCCGATGTAGAGTTCGCCGGGAACTCCAATAGGCACAGGTTGTAAATGAGTGTCTAGTAAATAAACCTGTGTATTAGCGATGGGGCGACCAATAGAAAGGCTGCTTTGTTGATTTGTGCAGCAAGTAACGTCAGCAGACACTTCTGAGGAGCCGTAAAGGTTTAAGAGAATGCTCTCTGGCAGATTTTCTCGAAAGCGCTGCCATAAATCGACAGTTAACGCTTCTCCACTGACTACCCAAAACTTCAATTTGGGCAAGCATTGAATGTTGCTGTCGGTATCTAATAGCACACGCAGCAAGGAGGGTACGAGGACAATCCGCGTAATGCGATCGCGTTCCAGGGTTTCGATAAATTGTTGCGGATCTTTGATAACTCGGTCGGGAATAATCACCGTCCGCACGCCTTGTAGTAAGGGGCCGAAAATTTCCCACACTGAGTCTACAAAGCTTAAAGATGTCTTCTGGCAACAAACCTCTCCCGGCATAAAGGGATAGGTTTCCCACATCCAATGAAAGCGATTAACAGCACCTCGATGCAAACCCAGGACTCCCTTGGGCATTCCGGTAGAGCCAGAGGTATAGATAACATAAGCTAAGTTGTCAGCTGTAGTCTTGCTGACTGGATTCTCCTTACTGTGTTGGCTGTAATCCCATGCGTCTATGCAGACTACCTGCATCTCATGTTGCGGAAGCCGTTCGACTAGATGCTGAGTTGTCAGTAACACTGACACTTGACAATCCTGCAAGATGAAATTTAAGCGTTCCTGTGGATAGGCAGGGTCTAGCGGTACATAGGCTCCACCCGCTTTGAGGATACCCAAAAGCCCTACGACCATAGAAAGCGATCGCTCTACATATATCCCTACCTGCACTTCCGTACTAACGCCCAAACTTTGCAAATGGTGTGCTAGTTGATTAGCGCGTTGGTTTAGCTCTCGATAGGTCAATTGCTGGTCTTGACAAACGACGGCAACCGTGTCAGGCGATCGCTCTACTTGAGCCTCAAATAGTTCGTGGATACATTGTTTAGGGTAATCAGTTTGAGTACGATTCCACTCCACTAGCAGTTGATCTCGTTCAACTACCTTTAGTAAAGGCAAGTCCGAGAGATGTTGGTCAGGATTTGCAACTATCCCTTCTAACAAAGTTTGGAAATGCCCTAACATTCGGCTAATTGTAGTGACATCAAACAAATCAGTGTTGTACTCTACAAACCCGGTTAATCCTGATGCCGATTCCTCCATTGATAGGGTCAAATCAAATTTTGCTGTTTCATTATCAATCTCTTCAATATCCAAAGTTAACCCCGAAATTTCTGCGGTTAACTTTAGAGCAGGTTGAAGAATAAACATTACCTGAAACAGAGAATTATGGCTCAGGTTCCGCTCTAGGTGCAGAGACTCCACCAGTTGCTCGAAGGATAAATCTTGATGGGCATAAGCGCCCAGTGCTACTTCGCGCACCCGCCGCAGAAGCTCCCGAAAACTGGGATTTCCAGCGAGGTCAGTACGCAGCACCAAGGTATTGACAAAAAAGCCAATCAATTGTTCAAACTCAACCCGATTCCGGTTGGCAATCGGCGAACCTATAATAATATCTTCCTGCCCTGTATATCGATGTAGCAACGTTTTAAAAGCTGCCAACAAAGTCATAAATAAGGTGACATTTTCCTTCTGACTTAGTAGCTTAATTGCCTCGGTAAGGGCAAGGGGCAAGATAAACTTTTGTCGTGCGCCTTTGAAGGTTTGAATAGCTGGTCGGGGTCGGTCGGTGGGCAAATTCAGAACGGGAAGGTTTCCGGCTAATTGTTGCGTCCAGTAGTTTAGCCCAGACGCTAAAATTTCATCTTGTAGAGACTGTCGCTGCCAATAAGCAAAATCTACATACTGAATCGGAAGTTCGGGGAGTGGGGAGGTTTTTCCAGTGGCAAAAGCTGTATAAAGTTCTATCAGTTCTTTGAGTAATACTCCCATTGACCAACCGTCGGAGACAATGTGGTGCAAGGTGAGAATTAGGATGTATTCTGTTTCGGTAAGGTGCAGAAGTTTAGCGGAAAACAGGCGATCGCGTGACAAGTCGAAGGGAATTTTAGCTGCTTCAAGGCTGAGGCGTTGTGCTTCAGTTTCCCGTTCAGTCTGAGATAGCGATTGCAAGTCTATCTTGGGCAAGTTTAAGCTAAGTGTGGGCGCGATCGCTTGCACGGGTTGACCGTCCACAACTCTAATATTTGTCCGCAAGATTTCGTGGCGATGGATAATTTCGTTTAAACTTTGTTCTAATGCTGTTACATCCAGCTCACCTTTGAGGTGAATGGCTATAGGAATGTTATAAGCGAGGTTATTCGGTTCCAACTGATGGACTAACCACAGTTGTTGTTGAGAAAAGGAAAGTGGATGTCCTGAAGCAGACTTTTCAATGGGAAAAAGCAGCGACGCACGAGAAGCTTCCCCTGTCAGTTGACTGAGGATATGCGCTACCAGTTGAGTAATGCAACCTTCAAAGATGTCTGATACAGATACAATAACTTCCAGGTCGCTCTCAATCCGATTTTTGAGCGCAAAAACTCTTAAAGAGTCGAGTCCTAAACTACTAAGAGGCTGTTGAGGATTGACTTGGGATGGGGGAACTCCCAAGACTTGGGCGACTACTTCTTGAAGATAAGTTGTCAGAGTTGATGCTTGTTCTTCGGACGCGATCGCAATTAAAGCTTCACGGGTCAGCCTAATTTCCTCCCCTAGATTGGTACTGTTTAAAATGCTGCTTCCTGCAACCTCCAAGGTGTCTGCCAAAAACGCTGCACGAGTGGCGCGACGTTGAATTTTACCGCTAGAAGTTTTGGGAATACTGCCCGCTTTAATTAAAATTACTGCATAAACTTGCACCTGATGTTCTTCAGTTATTGCCTGACGAATTGCGGCAATAACTTCTTCAACATTCGGTTTAGCGCGAAACTCCAGCTCTTGGACGACTACCAGCTGTTCTTCGCCCTTTCCTTCCACTGAAAAGGCGGCACCACTACCCAAACGCAACGCTGGATGGCTGCGTTCTGCTGTCAGTTCAATGTCTTGCGGGTAGAGGTTGCGACCCCGGATAATAATTAAATCTTTGGCTCGACCTGTAACAAATAGTTCGCCATTTTGCAAAAAGCCTAAGTCCCCAGTCCGCAAAAACGGCCCTTTACCTGTATCTGAAAGATAAGCGCGAAATGTTTGCTCTGTCTCAAAAGGGCGATTCCAATAGCCGTGACAAATACTAGGACCAGAAACCCAAATTTCGCCAATTTCATCCTCAGAACAACTGGTTAAGGTTTCCGGATTGGCAATAATAATCTGCTGTTCTGGTAAAGTTTGACCGCAACTAACTAGACGCTGGGAATTCTGGTCATCAGGTTGAGCGTCAATTATACGGTTGCTTAAAAAAGCAGTTTTTTGAACAGTTTTCGTTATCGGTAACGCCGCCTTAGCACCACCAGAAACCATCAGAGTTGCCTCTGCCATTCCGTAACACGGATAAAAGGACTCTGGACGAAAACCGCACTCAGCAAAGGTGAGAGCAAAACGCTCTAAAGTTTCCTGACGAATTGGTTCAGCACCGTTAAAAGCAACACTCCAACTGGACAAGTCTAGGGTTGACCGTTGTTCGGGGGTAATTTTCTGAATGCACAGTTCGTAGGCAAAGTTAGGAGCGCCGCTGGTGGTTGCCCGATAATGGGAAATTACCTGTAGCCAGCGGTAAGGAGACTGGAGGAATGAGGCTGGCGACATCATAATGCAGGGGAAACCGCCATACAGGGCTTGCAGTACGCAGCCGATCAGTCCCATGTCGTGGTAAACAGGTAGCCAGGAGACATATATACTGCTGGGCGAATTTCCCATGAATTGGTAAGTCATGGTGGCGTTGTGTAGCAAGTTGCTATGACTTACCATTACGCCTTTTGGCGTTCCAGTAGAACCGGAAGTGTATTGTAAAAACGCTAAGGTATCCCCTTCAATCAAAGGCTCTTGCCAAGTGGTTTCCATTTCGGGGGTTAGGTTATCGGTAGCGAGCCACTTGAGGACTGGGTTAGTTTTGATAATTAGGGATTGTACTTTGGAGAGGATGGCTGTTGTCGTCAGTGCGATCGCGGCTTGAGCATCTGTCAACACCGACAAAATTCTGGGGGTGTTGCGTTGGTTGCGCGGTGGGTAAGCGGGAACAGCAATTACTCCTGCGTACAAACAACCTAAAAACGCAGCAATATAATCTAAACCTGGTGGGTAAAGCAGTAAGGCTCTTTCGCCGGTTAAACCCAAAGTCTGAAGTTGGGATGCGATCGCTCGTGCTTTTCCGTCCAAGTCTCGATAAGTTAGGCTAATTTCCTGGGTTTCGCCTTCTTGGAGGAAGGTAAAAGCTATTTGCTCCGGCTGTGTAGCACTTCTGTAGCGCAGTAACTCTACTAAAGTTGAACAGCTGCGGGGGATTCTGGGAAAGTTATTAAAAGCTTGAGCCATATTGCTGTTGGTACTCTATGCAACCCTGACCGGATGCAGCGACTGTAGTCAAACCAAATCTCTTCAAAGCCTAGAAAATCTCTTTTTATGTGAAGCGCTTAGCTTGACGCTTCACGTTTTTTGAACAATTGCGCTGTTGGAGCAATTCTCCTTTGGAGACGCTACTGCGTCGCTAGGTTTTTTGTAGCCCTGTATCGATGAAAGCTTGCTAGTGAGCATCGCAGGGATTCGCGATGCTGCTGTCATAGCCAATCCTAGTCTTTGATAGTTTTTTACCGTGAATTCTTTGCTCTTATTGCGACTCATTTTCGATAAGTCTCAATTACAGTAAACAACTTTATCCACTTTTGGCAACTAGCAATAGATAATCTTTATCATTTGTATTCAATATAATCGAGTTTGACTATTCTAAATGTTCTACTTCTTTTGATAGATGCTAGATAGTAACTTTAAGAGTAAATAAATTTTCTTTACCTTCGTGGCAAACGCGGCTCTATTCGCCGCGCCACAATCGCTTTGGGGGTGTCGGCTTCTTCAGGGAAAAGTTACCCAGCCATTTTTCGGATTTGAGCGATCGCATCTGATTAGTTAACACTTCTTAACCAACTGTCTTTAAAAGAGAGACTCGAAAAACTTCCTTAATGCTTCATTTCGGCTTCTTTTTGGCGAAATTATCTGTTTGGCTCCCCACAATTGGAACGTTAAAAGTGCCAGTCCACCAGTCTTAGCTCTTTTAGTAGTTCAAAGCTGCTAGAGGGTGAGGTGAGCAGGTTCCCCAGCTCAGCCTGATAGTAATTCTCAATAAAATAAATCTGTATAACCATTGACATTGGTAGTAGAGTCATTTTATTTTTACTAAGTTAGTGCAAATAACTTTCAATAAGTAGCCGGGTCATCCACTATGGCCTGACTATATCGATTGGTGTTGAGGAAACCGGATTGAAACTACATAAATTACTCTCTAGCCTGTTGCTGACAGGCTCCGCTACCCTGTTAGCGGCCACTTCTGCGATCGCGCAAACAGTACAAGTAACAGGCGTGCAACTCAAGCAAACGGCGAATGGTTTGCAAGTCATCCTCAAAACTAACAATGGCAATGAAGCGCAAAGCTTTACTGGCCGCTATGGCAACACGTTCTTTACTGATGTCATCAACACTCGACTAAAGTTACCCACAGGACAAAGCTTTAGTGCCAGTAACCCCACAGAAGATGTTGCATCGGTGACAGTACAGCAACTAGATGCTAATAGTATTCGGATTAAAGTTATCGGTACAGATGGTATACCTACAGCACAACTAACTCAAAGCAACCAAAATTTAGTTTTCAATTTAACGCCACCATCAGGGACAGCTGTTGTGCCTCCGCGAAGGACAGCACCTGCAACCAGAACTCCAACAGCACCAACAACACCTTCAACTGGAACTCCGACAACACCTTCAACACCTTCAACTAGAACTCCAACAACACCTTCAACTGGAACTCCGACAACACCTTCAACCGGAATTCCGACAATACCTTCAACCGAGACCCCGACAGCACCAACAACTGGAACTCCGACAACACCTTCAACGGAGACTCCAGTAACTGAACCGGGAACGCCGCCACCTGCTGGAACTGTACCGGATGCTTCTCGACCAGGGGGGACATCGGGAAGTAACGAAATATTGCCGGACAGGCTAATCGTAACGGTAACGCGCACAGAAGAAGCCCTAGAAGATGTACCGCGTTCTGTCACCGTAATCACCAGCGAGCAGATCCAGCGCCAGACAGCCTTGACGAGGGACTTAGGGGAGACTATTGCCAAGTTAGTTCCCGGATTTGGCCCTCCCAATCAACAAAACCGTTCAAATGGTCAAACTTTGCGGGGTCGTAACGCTTCCATTTTGATTGATGGTGTTCCCCAGCAAAACAATAACTCTACACTTGTTCAGTTCAGAAACATTGCTCCTGATGCTATTGAACGCATCGAAGTTGTTCGCGGGCCGAGTGCAACCTATGGAAGCCAAGCGACAGGTGGCACGATTAACATTATTACCAGAAGACCAAGCGAAGAAAGGCTAACTTCTACAACTCAATTTGGTGTGTCAGCTGCTTTGGGGAATTTGGAAGAAGATAGTTTTGGCTATAATCTCCAACACTCACTTTCTGGTACAGAAGGGATTTTTGATTATCTGCTTTCCGTCTCAGGAAATTGGACAGGTGGCTTTTATGATGCTCAAGGCGATCGCATCCCCACTGATAATGGGACTCTAGACGACACCACTACCTATGGCATCTTGGGTAAGGTTGGTTTGAACTTTGATGAAAATCAACGCCTGCAATTTACGATCAATCACACCCGCGATCGCCGAGAAGTCAGTTACATCCCAGACACAACCATTGAAAGTATCCCCGGCTTGCAAAAACCCCGCGCCATTTTTGTTGGGGAACAAGATTATATCGGCACAGACGATCCGGCACAACGAGGTACAGTGATTAGCTTGGGTTACACCAATGAAAATCTTTTAGGTAGTAACGTTCAGGCTCAAGCATATTATCGAGATAATACAGAGATTAGTATTGCTTTTGATTATCGAGATGACGGCTTCTTTGATGCCATTACTCAATTTCCGAGAAGAGAAAATACTTGGGGAGGACGATTACAAATAGACACGCCCTTATTCGAGAATGCTAGTTTACTCTGGGGCGTTGACTATGAAAAACAAAAAAATACGGCTTCCGATGTAGACGTTTTTGACTCAGAAGCTTTTGACAACAGTGGCGGTCGAACTTTAAGAAAAATTGGTTCTCTAACTCCATACACCCCAGCGTATGACTTTGAAAGTTTGGGAGTGTTTGCCCAGATGCAATGGGACTTAAGCGATCGCTTCCGAATCAATGGCGGAGTGCGTCACGAACGTAGCGGTCTAAGTATTGACAACTACACGACTTATGAAGGGCCGGAAAATCCAGGTAGAGACATTGAAGGGGGAGAGAAAAACTTTAGCGCCACCCTTTTTAATATCGGTGCCGTGTATAACTTAACAGATGAAGTAAGTCTGTTTACCAGCTTTTCTCAAGGATTTTCTGTACCTAACGTTAGCTTCGCCCTCGGTTTTCCCCCGGATGGATTTGCAGTTGAAAAAGACTTTCAAGCTTTAGAACCGCAGAAAGTCGATAATTACGAAATTGGAGTGCGAGGTAACTGGAACAATGTGCAAGCATCTATAGCTGGTTTCTACAACTACTCAGCTTTAGGTTCAGTTCTTAGCTTCACAGGAAATGATTTCGGTGACTTTGAACTTCTGCGTTCTCCACAACGGAACTACGGCGTTGAAGCTACTCTTGATTGGCAAGCTGGAGGAGGCTTTGCCCTTGGTGGTACAGTGAGTTGGACTGAAGGCGATATTGATGAAGAAGATACAGGTGATTTTAGACCTCTTAGCAACCGCGACATCCAACCCATAAAGATCACAGCATATGTTGAACATCAAACTACACCCGGCTGGCGAAATCGATTACAACTTTTATATAGTGGCGATCGCAGGCGGGGATTTGAAGATGGGGTTGGTTTCCGTCAACCACTCAGCAGCTACGTGGTGGTTGACTACATCAGTGGCATAAAGTTGGGTCAAGGGGAATTGTATGTAGGCATTGAGAACTTACTAAACAATCAATATTTCCCAGTCTTTTCTCAATCTACGACTGGTGATGATGATAGTAGTTACCTTGCTGCCAGAGGTAGAAGTATCAGCATTGGCTATCGTCTGACTTGGTAATATCGTAACTGCTCACAGCTGGGTAATCAGGATAGGAAACATGAAACTACGCAAACCCGCATTGATTTTGCATCGAATTGTTGGGGTAATAGTAGGACTATTGCTGATTGTAATTGGCTTGACTGGTAGCGCCTTAGTCTTCTGGCACGAGATCGACCACTCCCGGAATTTAACATTGATGGAAGTTGTCCCTCAAAGCGATCGCATATCCCTAGAGACTGTAGCGAAAAATGCCCGTCAAGCCTACCCAGACTTTATGCCTGATTCCATCGAACTAGCGCGATCGCCAGAATTAACTCACCAAGTCTGGATGAAATCAAAAGATGATAAATGGAACAAAATTTACATTAATCCTTACACGGGAGCAGTTCTAGGTTCTCGTCAGTGGGGAAAAACTCTGATGACTTTCATCTATGACATTCACAAGACCCTCCTGGCTGGCGAAACTGGTCAAATAGTCGTGGGTGTCTGTGGCATATTGCTGCTGCTACTTGGAATCACTGGATTAATACTATGGCCTGGCTGGAAACGGTTCGGTCAAGGTTTCAAAATCCGCTGGAATTCTCCTAAGCAACTCGTTAACTACGACATCCACAAAGTAGGAGGGATTTTGTCCGCTGCGTTCCTAATCCTCCTTGCTTCCACAGGAGCAGCGTTGGCTTTTAACTCTCAGTTTGAAAGTGTAATTTATGGGTTGACAAATACACAAACACCCGCCGAACCAAAATCTACCCTTGTTCCAAATAAGTCACCAATACCATTAAATGCAGCTTTACAAAAAGCTTCTTTAGCATTGCCAGAGGGGGAAGCTACCTATATTTCCCTTCCTAGCGAACCGGATGTGGCTTTTCGAGTCACCATCAAATTACCCCAAGAAGCAACTCCCAGCGGTCGCAGTAATGTTTATGTTGACCAATACAGCGGTGAGGTTTTACGGGTAGAAAATTCTCTTAAGTTACCCTTGGGAACCAAGATTATGAATGCACTGTTTCCTATGCACATGGGTAACTTTGGTGGGATTCCTATGCGAATTTTATACGTGTTTATAGGCTTCACACCCACTGTTTTATTTATCACGGGCTTCGCGTTGTGGCGTCAGCGTCAGTGGGCGATGGCACGTCGTAAAGAAGCTATGTTCCAAAGCCAAAGCTTACCAGAAGAGAAGGAAAAGATACTTACGACTACTGCATGGCCTTGGATTTGAGAGTTCTAACATCCATCGACCATTTAAACTTAACTTTTCCTATCCAAACTTTGACTGTTTACTTGTGTATAGCAGCCCTATTTGAGCTGTGACTACCTTTTAAACGAACCGCTAAGGCACACAGGGTGTTGAGGAGAAGGCAAGGTGAGAAGTTATTAAATGAGTTAGTATTGCTATATAAAAGCTTTATTTTTATTTAGTAAAAAACAGCTCCTCCGGGGATATAGAAGAGTCTGGAAAAAAGAGCAATTTTTTTAATTCCTACATGGATTGCTATGTATGAGTTTATAAAAACCTGATAAATCTTTTTTTTATCAAGTTTTTAAAATAAAAATTTCAAGATTAGTTAAACAGTAATCATATTCTTAAGTTAGTTACAACCTACCAAAAATCAACGCATATGTGTTAATTTTTATGGGTTATCCTGGGATTAAGCTAACCTAAAATTAATAACTTATTTATTTATGAACTTCTCTTTTTTATCAGTCAAGCGTCTCAATAGTTCGTCAAAAAAAATAGAGACGTTGCCTACAAGGTGTTTACACATTAAATAGGATTGCTATATAGGAGAAAAAACTAATGGAACCAGAAAATCAGCCAACTAACCTTAACAAGTTTCTTATTATTTGGATCGGACAGTTGGCATCAGTTCTTGGCTCCGAGATGACTAACTTTGCTATTACTTTATGGGCTTGGGAACTTACAAATCAAGCAACGCCCTTGTCTTTAATTATATTTTTTACCCACATCCCAAAAGTAATCGCCGCCTCTTTCGCTGGGTTATTTGTCGATCGCTGGAACCGTAAATACTTAATGATGCTGGGTGATACAGCCGCAGGTTTCTCGACAGTTGCCATTTTATTACTACTGTTGACCAATCACTTGCAAATTTGGCATTTTTATGTGACAGGAGCCATTAATGGTTTCTTTGGCTACGTCCAGAGTCTGGCTTACTCAGCCTCTATGTCAGCGATCGTACCCAAACAGCATTACACTCGTGCTACTGCGATGAGTTCATACATCACCTATTCTGGTTCTAGCATCATTGCACCAGCGTTAGCGGGGGCGCTTTACTATACGATTGGGTTCCAAGGAATCCTGACAATTGATATTATTACCTTTGCGATCGCTATCAGTACGCTTTGGTTTATAGCTATCCCACAACCCCAAAAAAGCCAAGAGAGTCGCCATAGCCAAAACATTAAGCAAGAGTTGACATTTGGTTTCAGTTACATCTTGAAGCGTCCTAGCCTTTTAACAATCCTTATTTTCCTGCTAAGTTCTAATTTATTTGATACTGCTAATGGTGCGATTCATTCTCCGATGATTTTAGCTCGTAGTGGTGATAATGCAGGGGTACTCGCCAGCGTACAAGCCGCCATCGGTATAGGTGGTGTAGTCGGTGCTGTGGTACTTAGTATTTGGGGCATTTCCCAGCACCGCATTCACGGGTTGTTGTTAGGGACAGCATTGAGCTTTACTGGCATGATGGTGTTGGGTTTAGGGAATTTGCCCTCAATTTGGATGATAGCTGGCTTTTTTATGGCTTTCTTTTCACCTTTTATCGGTAGTTCTAATCAAGCTATTTGGCTATCAAAGGTGGAACCCAACGTCCAAGGACGTGTTTTTGCTACTCGCTACTTAATTGCTCAGATTACTGCACCACTGGGGTTAGCGATCGCTGGACTTTTAGCTGACTATGTTTTTGAGCCAGGGATGGTACCAGGAGGCTTCCTGGCTGGGAGCTTGGGTAGTATATTTGGTACTACCTCTGGATCTGGAATGGCACTTCAATATACTCTCTTCTCCTTTTGTGGTTTGCTCATCGGCTTGGGTGGGTATGCTTTCCCTGCGTTGCGCGATGTAGAAACTATTGTCCCAGACTGCGATCGGGCTACAGAGCCTAATCCCTGAAAAAATGAGCATAAATTTTTGTAGATTTATGGTCTATAAAATCTAAAAAAAACTTTTAAAAGTAATTTTTTCAGGCATAAATACACCCTTTCAACGAGATAGCAATTACTGAGATATAGCAGTTCTAAATGATTCGAGAAGGCGAGATACCCGACTTTTTCAAGAAGTCGGGTATCTGAAAGGCTATCCTTCACAACTCAAATAGGATTGCTTGTGGAGATTGATGCGTTGGCAAAGCCCACCGAAGGCATCGCTATAATTAAAACAATTTCCCCAAGCTCCAAACACAGCAGTATGGTACAACAACTACCAACAGATACCGCACCAGCCATCATCTACCCTGACAGCGACGGTCAGCAAATGTCAGACAACACTAAACAATTCCGTTGGATTGTAATAATTAAGGAAAACTTAGAATTATTGTTTGCTGCTTACATGGATGTATTTGTCGCAGGTGATTTACTTTGGTATCCCGTCGAAGGAGATAACAAGACTCGCCAAGCGCCAGATGCAATGGTAATATTTGGTAGACCAAAAGGTGATAGGGGTTCCTATAAACAATGGGAAGAAGATAATATTCCCCCACAGGTTGTTTTTGAAATCTTATCTCCCGGAAATCGTCTTAAAGCAATGGCTCATAAATTAAAGTTCTACGAACGCTACGGCGTTGAAGAATATTACATTTACGATCCGGATGACATTGAGTTAATCGGCTGGCTGCGTTCTGGAGAGCAATTAGAGATAATTGAAGAGATGAACGGATGGGTTAGCCCTCGTCTAGGGGTAAGGTTCCAGGTGACATCCGATAATTTGGAAATTTTTTCACCCACAGGAGAACGGTTTCTGACCTTTGTTGAATTGGCTCAACTTAGGGAACAGGAACGTCAACGGGCTGATGAGGAACGCCAACGGGCGGAAACTGAACACCAACGGGCGGAAACTGAACGCCAACGGGCTGATGAGGAACGCCAACGGGCTGATGAAGCACTATCCCAGTTGGAACAAGAAAGACAGCGTTATCAAGCCTTAGAGGAACTCCTGCGAGAACGGGGGATTAATCCGGAACAGTTGTGAAGCCAGATATAATCCCCTTCCCTGTGAGGGAAGGGGGAATTATGACTCCCCTCTCCTGCTAGGAGAGGGTTGGGGAGAGCTTAACCGATACGCCACCCGCTTAGGCGCTGAAGTATTTAGCTGCTGGGTGATAGGCAATAATCGCAGTCGTAGATTGTTCCGGATAAAGTTGTTCGCTTTCATCCATGTGGAGATTGATGCGATCGCTTCCCAACAACTCTAACAACTTATACTGATCCTGAATATTCGGACAAGCCGGATACCCAAAACTATACCGACTCCCCTGATAACGCTGCGCCAAAATATCCCGAATATTATCCGGTTCCTCACCACCAAACCCAAACTCCCGCCGAATTCGGGCGTGAAGCCACTCCGCCACAGCCTCGGCCGTCTGCACCGCTAAACCGTGAAAATATAGATAATCGCTGTATTGATTATTCGCAAAAAGCTTCTGCGCGAACTCCGTCGCAATATCCCCTACAGTCACCGCCTGCATCGCAAACACATCAATTTGTCCTGACTCAACAGGCGCAAAGAAATCAGCAATACACAGCCGACGCATAGACCTCTGGCGAGGAAAATTAAACGTCGCCACAACCTTCTTCTCCCTCTCTTCCTTCGCGTCTTTGCGGTTCATCCCCTCCGGATCGTACAAATACAACGAATTCCCTTCAGACTGGCACGGGAAATACCCATAAACAACTTGCGGACGCAGCAAATTCTCCTCTAAAACTCGCTGCTTCCACTCCTTCAAAATCGGATAAACTGTCTCCTCTAAAAACTGATTGTACTCCTCACGAGACTGCTCTTTCGGCTTGCGGAATTGCCACTGTCCAGCAATCAAAGCTTGCAAATCCAGATACTCAAAAACCTCCGCCAACGGGATATCTTCAGGCTGCAATAACTTACTACCCCAGAAAGGCGGAATTGGACGCTCAATATCGGTTGCTACTGCCTCAGAACGCCGTGTATCTTCAGGTTGGGACACCACCTCATTCTTGCCGTCTCCGCCTGCGGGAAGGGTGTTACTTTCTTCTCCTTCCGTCGTTGACGCGGGAGGGTTGGAGAGGGAGTCAGATATTGCAACTTCATCCAAAAATCCCTGTAAATTATCCCAATTTCCCGCAGATTTTGCAGGCATCAATTTATCCATGAAATGCAAGTCAGAAAAAGCATCTTTGCCGTAAATCACCTTACCTTTGTAAGTGTTTTGGCAATCTTCATAGACAAATTTTGGGGTTAGTGCCGCACCGCCTAAAATTACTGGAACTGTAATTCCTTTTTGGTTAAAAACCTCCAAATTCTCTTTCATAAAAGCGGTGGATTTCACCAACAACCCGCTCATCGCAATACAATCAGCCTGGTGCTGTTCAAAAGCATCAACGATGTTATCAACTGGCTGCTTGATGCCAATATTAACCACCTTGTAACCATTATTTGAAAGAATAATATCCACCAAATTCTTACCGATATCGTGGACATCTCCTTTAACGGTGGCAATTACTACAGTTCCTTTGGCATTATTTCCAGCATCTTTCTTTTCCATCAATGGTTCTAGATAAGCAACAGCCGCTTTCATTGTTTCTGCTGATTGCAACACGAAAGGTAACTGCATTTGTCCGGAACCAAACAACTCGCCAACAACTTTCATGCCATCAAGCAGGAAAGTATTAATAATATGGAGAGGCGGATATTTTTCTAAAGCTTTGGTAAGTTGTTCTTCTAAACCGATGCGTTCTCCGTCGATGATGTGACGCTTGAGACGTTCTTCGACTGGTAGATTTTCATCCCCAGAGCGATCGCGTTTTGTGGTTTTTCCTTCAAACAGTGTGGTAAGCTCTCCCAAGGGGTCATAAACGCAAACATCGCCCTCAAATTTGCGCTCATCGTAAATTAGCTTGCGGCAGACTTCTTGATGTTCTGGCTCAATTTTTGCCAATGGTAGAATCTTGCTGGCGCTAACAATTGCCGCATCCATTCCCACCGCCATCGCCTCGTGCAGAAACATGGAATTCAGCACCACTCGCGCCGCTGGATTCAAGCCGAAAGAGACATTAGAAACGCCCAGCATAACGTGACATCCAGGCAATTCTTCCCGGATGCGACGGATAGATTCAATTGTGGCTTTAGCGTTGGCGCGGTCTTCTTCAATGCCAGTAGAAATAGGTAGAGCTAGTGTATCAAAGAATATCTCATGAGCTGGAATACCGAATTCAACAGCTTGATGATATGCCCGGTGCGCGATCGCAAACTTCTTATCAGCCGTCCGCGCCATCCCATCTTCATCGATAGTACCAATTACTACACCAGCCCCGTACTTCTTCGCCAACTCCAACACCTTCAAAAAGCGCGGCTCACCATCTTCATAGTTAGTCGAATTGAGCAAACACTTACCACCAGAAACCTTTAACCCCGCCTCCATCTTTTCCCACTCCGTCGAGTCCAGCATCAGCGGCAAAGTAACATTTGTTACTAATCTCGATGCCAACTCGTGCATATCACGCACACCATCGCGTCCCACATAATCCACGTTGATATCGAGGACGTGCGCCCCCTCGCGCACCTGCGACTTAGCCAAAGACACCAGCCCATCCCAGTCTTCCGCATTCAGCAAATCGCGGCACTTCTTAGAACCACTAGCATTTAGGCGTTCACCCACAATCAAGAATGAATTATCCTGGTCATAAGGCTGAGCGCTGTAAATCGACGCACCCGCAGGTTCATAGCTAGGTTGTCGCTCCTTCGGCTTCAAACTCTTGCCAATTTCGGCCAACTGTTCAATATGGGCAGGGCGCGTACCGCAACAACCGCCAATCACCTGCACGCCCAAATCTTCTACAAAGTGCATCAGCGCCATCCGCAATTCCATCGGAGTCAGACGATAATGTGCATGACCGCCGACATTTTCCGGAAGTCCCGCATTCGGGATACAAGAAACCACAAAAGGCGAATGTGCTGAAAGATACTTAATATGCTCCGCCATCCGGTCGGGGCCAGTGGCACAATTTAACCCCAAAATATCAATCGGGTAAGGTTGCAGAATCGTCAAAACTGCGCTGATATCAGAACCCACCAGCATCGTCCCAGTGGTTTCCATCGTCACCGACACCATCAGCGCTCGTCTTTCGCCTTTCTTCTCAAATACTGACTCAACTGCATTCAGCGCCGCCTTAATTTGCAGCACATCCTGACAAGTCTCAACAATAAACAAATCTACGCCACCATCAAACAGCCCTTCTGCTTGTTCTGCAAAAGAAGCTTGCATCGTGTCAAAGTCAATATGTCCCAGCGTCGGTAACTTTGTCGTTGGCCCCATCGAACCAGCAACAAATCGGGGTTTCTCCGGCGTAGAAAATTCTGCCGCCACCCGTTTCGCTAGTTCCGCCGCCTTTTTATTCAAACTATACGCTTCATCCGCCAAGTCATACTCAGCCAGCACAATAGACGCAGCGCCAAAGGTATCCGTCTCAATCACATCCGCACCAACCGCCAGAAAGTCGCGATGTACCTTCTCTACGGCTTCCGGCTTTGTGTATATCAGATACTCGTTACAACCTTCATATTGCGCCCCACCAAAGTCTTCGGCGGTGAGGTTTTGCGTTTGCAGGTTGGTTCCCATTGCGCCATCGAAGACGATGACAGGGCGTTCGGGACTGTGGAGGCGAGTCAAGAAGGGGCTAGTCATAGATGGCGACGGCTTTAAAATATGAATTGAGTTAGGCTTTGAAGGATCAGCTAAATATATTTTGCAATATTTAATAGATTTCTGGAGTAATCAAAGCGATGAACGTGCAGACAGTGAATACATCTACTCTCCCACAAGAGCAAGTTACCACACAAGCAATTATTTTAAATGGCGTTAAATGGCAAACTTTTAAGGCATTGATGGCAGATGTTGGAGATGGTCGCGCTTGGAGAATTGCTTATGACCAAGGAGTTTTAGAAATCAGGATGCCATTATAAGAACATGAACAACCTAAAATCATGTTGGCGTATTTCGTCACAACCATAGCAGATTTGCTAGAAATCGAGACTATGGAACTGGGTGTGCTGCTCCTTGAAGGGGAAGATTTACGCCGTGCTATTGAGCCAGATACCTGTTTTTACATTCAGAATGAATCTCTAGTCAGAAGCAAAATAATTGACTTGCAGACTGACCCACCACCAGACTTGGCAATAGAGCCTGACTATACGAGTTCTTCCCTGGATAAATTTACAATTTATGCCTCTCTCGGTGTGCCTGAATTGTGGAGATATACGCAGCAAACACTAGAGGTTTATCATTTGGTAAACAGACAATATGAGCTATCGGTAAATAGCCTTACTTTTCCATTTTTGCCAATAGCAGAATTGCCTGAATTTATTGAACAAACTAAAACTATCGGACAAAGAGCTGCTGCGCGTTTATCTCGTGCGCTAATCTAATAAAATTTACATCCGGATTAAGGGAACGCGGGTTAGTATCGAAAGTATTGCTCATCTCCGATATCCCTCATAACCCCAGCAGAATTACCGTTTTTATTCATTAAATAACGTTATTCCTATGGAATTATAAAACTGCCCTATCTTTTGGCTGTTTTGTCCTTGCTTTTTATTTGGATACAGTATCCTTTTGGGTACTATCTTACTTTTAAGTGCATACTTTACAACTTTAGTTAATCTGGATTATATTTTAATTATTGAATCTAAAAGTAACCCGGCAACAATGAAATAACCAGTTATCGCTGATAGAAATCCAATTGCTTTAGAAATTGAAACAAACACGTATTACTGGTGCAGTAGCGGACAATCTAAAAATCCGTCTTACGGTTACAAAGAAACCGAATTTGCTCCTGGGACTTTTGAGATTACGGAAAAACGACCAAAAGCAATTTGTATCTGCAAATACCCAGGCAATCCCCCATATTGTGACGGTAGCCATAGCAAACTTTAAGCTGTAATTCCTGCTGCTACATCTTTGAGGTAAATAGGAGTAGAAAATGATTACGCTTCGGAAATCAGAAAATCGAGGGCACGCTAATCACGGTTGGCTAAACAGTTACCATACATTTTCCTTCGCTAACTATTACGATCCTGCTCAGATGGGATTTAGAAGTCTGCGCGTGATTAATGAGGATCGGGTACATTCAGGTAAGGGTTTTCCGACCCATTCCCACAATGATATGGAGATTGTCACCTATGTGCTAGAAGGTGCTTTAGAACATAAAGATAGCTTGGGTACTGGTTCGATAATTCGTCCTGGTGATGTGCAGAGAATGAGCGCTGGTACAGGTATTGCTCACAGCGAATACAATCATTCTCAAACTGAAGGAGTGCATTTTCTGCAAATTTGGATTTTACCGAATAAAAAAGGGGTAAAACCAACTTACGAGCAGAAGACTTATTCTGATGAGGAAAAGCGGGCTAATCTTCGCCTAATTTTATCTGGAGATGGGCGCAGTAACTCGGTGACTATTCATCAAGATGTCGATACCTATACCACCTTACTTGATACTGGTGAGCAAGTTATTCACCAACTTCAACCCAACCGTCATGCTTGGGTGCAGGTAGCGCGAGGTAGTGTAATGCTGAACGACAACTTGCTAGAAGCAGGTGATGGTGCGGCTGTGAGTAACGAGGAGTCACTAAAACTAGTCGGTAAGGAAATGGCAGAAGTGCTACTCTTCGACATGGCATAATCGGCAAATTTCACCCTAATTTCTCTCCTTTGGTAGTCGAGTTAGGGGATGAGGGAAGTGCTGTATCAATCCTCGGCAGAGTTGTGAGCCAGCCCTTCAGATGCCCGACTTCTTAGAGAAGTCGGGCATCTCGCCTTCACGAATTATTTAGGACTGCTATTGAAAATAAAACTCTTTCCAAATAGGGATGCAGTGGTTTCAGCTAGACTGAAATAAAAAAGCAGCGTTGCACCACTTTTGCTTATGTCTAATGTTGCATTTGACCGCAGTCCGTGTGTTTTACTTGTGGAAACAGACGAAGTTCTTGTTCAGCGTGTGAGTCTGGACTTAAGAGAAGCGGGATATACTACTGTTGTTGCGCCCGACTCCACTAGCGGTTTCCATCAAGCGTGCGAACTCCAGCCAGCTTTGGTTGTTGTAGATCGAGTTTTGACAGGAGATTCTGGGCTAAAGTTGTGTACTCAGCTGAGAAATGCAGGCTCTCGTGTGCCTGTGCTTCTGTTAATGGCACGGGATACGGTTGAGGATAGGGTTGCTTGTTTGGAGTCTGGTGCTGATGATTATTTTCTCAAACCTTATCGCACTGATGCCTTTTTGCAGCTGGTACGCCTCTATTTACAGCCGGAAGCTGGTGCTAATGAACAGTTACGATTTAGCGATCTGGTGTTAGACTTAGCTACTCGCCGAGCGATGCGTAACGGGCGAACGATTGATCTGACAATGAAGGAATTTGAACTGTTGAAGTATATGATGTCCCATCCCCGTGAGGTTTTGACTCGCGAACAGATTTTAGAAAATGTTTGGGGTTATGAGTTTATGGGTGAGTCGAATGTCATTGAGGTGTATATTCGATATTTACGTCTCAAAATTGAGGAGGAGGGGGAGAAGCGTTTGATTCAGACGGTGCGGGGTGTGGGGTATGTTTTGCGGGAAGCGTAAGTATAAGGAAGAGGGATGAATTTGTGAGTAGTCGGGTTAGTTTGCTGTGGATAATGCTGTGCGTGTTGCTGATGGGATGTTCGCCACCAGTATCAAAGTCAGAACTAAAAACGCCTTCTGGTGAAGTGCAGTTGTCACCAACACCAACTTCTTTGTCAGTGCCATTAGAATCTAAAACGCTTTCTGGTGAGGCGCAGGCTTCGGGAATCAAGGATAATTTGGGTCAAACTTTGCCAATTTCTGCTAAAGCTATTATTGCAGGCGAGGCGATCGCGTTAGAAGTGGCGCGTACCCCAGAGCAACAGGCTATGGGTTTGATGTACCGCACGTCTTTGGCTGATGACCGGGGGATGCTGTTTGAGTTCGGGACACCGCGACCAATTGGCTTTTGGATGAAGAATACGCTTATTCCTCTAGATATGATTTTTATGCGGGATGGTGTGGTGAAATTTATTGCGGCAAATGTCCCTCCCTGCACTACCAGTATCTGTCCTACCTATGGCCCCGATACACCTACCGATCGGGTGATTGAACTCCGGGGAGGACGAGCCGCCGAACTGGGTCTAAAAGTAGGCGATCGCGTTACCATTGAGCAGCTGGATACAAATACGGATACCCCTACACGCCCAGCTTTGTAATTCTTATGAAACCAATTTAAAATTTAACTCCTACTATTCGCGCATTTGTTACCAAAGTAAGGTAATCTTTCCCAAGATAGAGTTTGAGGGTGAATTTTTAATTTAAAGTTAACGCTTAAACCTCTTCTCGCTTCAAGAGAGTTGGTTCCTCTAAGGATGAGAGAGTGTTTCGGTGTGTAGGTGTGGGGTGGGTGTAACAGAAGCGCTCTTAAAAAGTAAATCTCTCCTTTTAGAGAGGGATGAAATTTAAATGGTGAAGTAAAAAAATATTAAGCAAAGTTTACTTTTTGACAATGGGTTGGGGTTTGGCGGAAACAATGGAACTACACTTAGGTTTCCGGTGTCTTTGTCACCAAACAACCCCGCTCAAAGGTATCTGGAAACTAAGCCAGTTATATCCCTATCTTCGTTAATGGTAGAACCATCTGCCCAATTGTCACAGGAAGTTGGTGATCTGTGACACCTGAATTCGGTCAGGTAAAAGGAAAATAGTAGGGAAGCAGCTTTGATAACGGTGGACAGATATGATTCTGTCTATCGATACTTTAAACAAGCAGCGTTTTAATTACAAAATAACAAAACAGACTTTGACAAAAGGTGGTGAAAGCTAATATGGCACCTGCAAGCTATTCTCGGTTTATTCGGTTTTTACAAGAAGATTTGGCAATATCCAAAGCTTCAATTTCGATCGCTTTGCGGCATCGGGAAAACGATCCAGGGCCTTTGCCGATGATTTTATGGCAGTACGGTTTAGTAACGCTAGAACAGTTAGATCAAATTTATGATTGGCTGGAAACTGCATAAGAATTCATGACTCGGCGAGGAGCAAAAAAGTCATGTCAATATTGGGCTTTGGTATGATCCTGACCCACAGAAGAAGACCTAAGAGGTTCAATCTGTTACAATTTATCCAAACAAAGAGAGCAGGTCGATAAAAGACCCGCTCTTTTTTGTTATTAGGACAAGGGTTTCGTTTTTCAGTAATAAATGTCTTTATAGCGTTTGTCAGTTGGCTAGAATATATTAATTAGCCCCTACAGAAGTACCGCACCCAACCCTTGAATTGCTTTAATTGCAGCTTTAGCTTAATTAACATCAATACAACTTAACTGAAAGTGCAAACTTTGATAAAATATATAGTGGTAACACCCGTTGGTCGTCCGGGCTAGACAGGCGTAAAACTGGTGCGAAAACATCTGCCAACGTTAAAAGCAAAGTACACAGAACTTCCGGAAGCTAAAGTCTGGGACTAGGTCACAACAATTTGATAATTGTAGGGTGGGCAATGCCCACCCTATGAAACTAATTACTAATCGCTTAAGATTGGGCAAACACTCTGGCAGCAGCCGCAACACCAGCACCCGGAGTAAAGCCTTCATATCCTACTTCGCGCAGGGTGGCTTCCAGGGAGGCAACAGCAGCGAGAATATCGCGATCGCTCACAAACCCCAAGTGACCAATACGGAAGATTTTGCCTTTGAGATGGTCTTGTCCGCCAGCCAGAACGATGTCAAACCGCTTTTTCATCACCGACCGGATTTTTTCGGAATCCACCCCAGTTGGTGCCACAGCAGTAATTGCCGGACTACCAAAACCATCAGGGGCAAATAAAGGTAACGACAGCCCTTTCATCGCTTCGCGGGTAGCATTCATCAAGCGCTGGTGCCGCCCATAGATAGATTCCAACCCCTCAGCCTTCATCATCCGTAAGGCGGTATGCAATGCCACCATCAGGTTAACTGGCGGAGTGAAGGGGGTAGTATTTTTAGCAGCATCTTTGCGATACTTGCCTAAATCCAGGTAGAAGCGGGGCAACTTAGCGGTTTTGTAAGCTTCCCAGGCTTTTGGGCCGACGGATACAAAGCCTAAACCAGGGGGAATCATGTAGGCTTTTTGGGAACCGGAAGCGACCACATCCAGCCCCCATTCGTCAATAGGCAAATTCACAGCCCCCAAGCTGGTGACAGCATCAACGATTATTAAAGCTTCGCCGTGGGCTTTGACATGACGGTTAATGGTTTCCAGATCGTTGAGAACACCCGTAGAAGTTTCGCTATGGGTGATAATAACCGCTTTGATTTGTTTGTCGGTGTCGGCTTCGAGTTTGGCGCGAATTTGTTCTGGATCTAGAGGTTGACCCCATTCGGCTGTAACTTTGTCAACATTTAAACCGAAAGCTTCGGGTAATTCTGCCCAGCGATCGCCAAATTTGCCGTTACAGCCAACCAACACGCGATCGCCTGGACTCAAAAAGTTAATAATGCCAGCTTCCATCGCTCCCGTACCGCTGGCAGTTAAACACAGTACATCATTCTGTGTCTGGTGCAACCATTTGAGGTTTTCTGTCACCTCTGCCATCAACTTGCCAAATTCGCCGCTGCGGTGTCCGAAGGGGTGCTTGGCTAAGGCTAGGAGTACCTGTTCCGGCACTGGGGTAGGGCCGGGAATCATCAGCATTAGCTTGTCATCCATTGATCTGTCCTTAAAGTTGAAGAGCGCATTATTTAGGATCGCACATCTATAGCTGATTGCTAATGGCTAATTACCAGGTTGTCAATTACCATCAGCTATTAGCAATTAATAAATGAGTTGTCAAAATTCATGAACCGCTTTGGCGGAGCGTTGGCGTAAGCGATCGCGCTTAAGAAGATTTATCGAGTAACTTAGAATCGCTACATTAGCCATTAGCAAATAACTACTAACTAACTTCTGGGTTCGCTGGCGGAGTCTTTCTTAAGAAAGCTGGCAAATCTACTTGCAAATTTTTGTTTGGTGGAGGAGATGCTATAGGTGTTGGGGAAACTGGCTTAGAGAGTTGGGAAGCGGCGGCGGATTGGGTTGTCATCAACAGTTCCAAGAGTTCATCTGGACAGTCTGCGATAACTTTTTCCATTACTTCCTTGAGTTGTTGAGCAAAGGCGTTGGCTGTACCGTAGCGATCTTTCCAATACTGGATAGCTGCTTCATATTCGCCTGCTTGCTGGGCAGATTTAAGAATTTGCTCTTGCAGGGTGCCTATTTGTAACTCAAGTTCGGCGGTGCGGGAGGAATGACGATCGCGTGATTCTGCCAGTTCATGACAAGCTTGTTGAAGTCGAGCTTGAATTTTTAGCTGTTGCTCCAGCTGAATTTCTAGGGCTTCAATTTGGCGGTAGAGGGTGTCAATGGTGGCGTTTTGTTCCGAGACGAGGGTTTCAGTCTGGTGGAGTGTCACCGTTAGTTGTTGCTGGTCTTCCAGGGCTTCGTGGGCTTGCTGGAGATGATCTTCTAGCTGATTTAGAGTAGCAGCGCGATCGCTTAACCGACGATACAGCGCCTCAATTTGCCGATGAGACTCGGCTAGCTGCACCTCCACACTTCTCCTCAAGCTTCGAGCCTCCAGAATTTCTGCTTCTAGCTCCTGCACTCGTAAAACTTGAGCTTCCAGAGATGTTTGTCTCGTCTCTATCTCCTGCTGCAACAACTTTTGACCAGCTTGAACAGCCCGACGGCTTTGAGCTAACTCTTTTCGCAGGTGTCCTAGTTCTCCTTGCTGCGATAAAGCGTTTTTTTCAATAGTCACCAACAATTCTTGAACAGTTTGGTCTTTGAGTAGCGCTTGTGTTTCTTGCGCTTCCAGAGCCTTTTGCTGCTCAGCTAATTCTTGTTTTAGTTGAGAAAGAGCCTGCTGTTGAAGGTTAGCTACTTCCTCTGTTGAGGCTAGCTGGGCTTTCAAAAGGTTGCGTTCGCCAAGTTCGAGTCTTAGTTCATTTACACAAGCTTGGGACTCTTGCAAAGCCTGCTCTAACTGATTAATGCGCTCTAATTGCTGTTGGTCATGAGTTGTACGAGCATCCGCCGCCTTAGCTGCTTCTCGCCATTGTTCCAACTCTTTGAGTAAAGCTTGACGTTCCTGCTCCCAAGATTGTCCCTGGTCTGGTTCGTGAGGTTGTTGGGTAGCATCAGCATTCGTTTGTTCTGCTTCTGCTAACGCCTCCTGGGAGTCCCACCAGAAACGATTACTTGAATCTGGTTCAGTCACTCCTAACCTCCCAGAAATCAATAATAGTTTTGGTGCATCCAGCAGCCATTTCGTGGTTACAAGTTATGAGTTACATCTCTCAGTGTATTCAAAACTCATAACTTTTAACTTTCTAACCCTTCGGTTCCCGTTGTCCGGTGACGACATCCGGCGGCGGTGTCTCCTCAAAAGCGATATTATTCACAGACCAACGGTAATCAACTGGTAAATTTGCTCTGGCGCAGGTTTGCTCAATTTGCTTTTGTTGAGCCATCGCTTTGCGTAGGGTACTTATAAGCTGGTGAACTTGCTCCCGCACTGCTGGTTGTTGTCTTGCAGCAAAGGAGGTTTGGCGTTCTAAAAGTTGCAGTAGTAGTTCGTAGTGAATGTGAGACGGAAGGGGAATTGGCTCCATGAAACCTGATTTACCTCAAGGGGACGGATATCTAAATTAAGGATAAAGGCGCAAGGATGGGGGCTGAAGGAAGAAATTTTATAGCTCAAATCCGTCTTATTACCCAGATTATTTTTCAGGTTGTTGATGGTTGATTGTCCATTAGACTTCTTGCAGTCATCGCCTTGAAAATAAATTTCTGGTTTAAAACTTCAACCTGTTTCAACGGGTTGAAACATTTACCCAAGAATCGCGGCGATGATTTTAGCTATGATGCCCAGAACTTCAGTTCTGGACTGAATCAATGTAACAAGTCTATTGATGAACTATGAACCATGAACTATTTAATTAGGGGCAATTAGCCAGATTTAATTTATTCATATTTCCTCTTTCATCCTTCTTCCTGATTCAAAAGCGTGTCAATTGGAAAACAGCTTGGCGATACCCGCAGCCGGGTCAGGCTGTTTTACCAAAGATTCACCAATTAGCACTGCATCTGCACCAGCAGCCTGAACCGTGCTAAGGTCAGATGGGGTGTGCAGCCCGGACTCACTAACGACAAGAATGCCGCGCTGTTGCAACTCGCTGCTTCGCGCTGCCAGAATCTGACAGGTTGTTTGCAGATCCACAGAAAAATCTTCCAAGTTGCGATTATTTATACCAACTAGGGTAACGTCTTTCAGAGATAATACGCGGTCTAGTTCTGCTAGAGTATGCACTTCAATCAGGGGTGTCATCCTCAAAGCGTTGGTAATTTTGACAAAGTATTGCAGGTCTTTGTCGTTAAGAACTGCCGCAATTAGCAGGACGGCATCAGCTCCGTGTCGTCGGGCGAGATAGATTTGATAAGGATATATTACAAAATCCTTACACAATACGGGCAAGTCTACGGCAGCGCGAACAGCAGTCAAGTTTTCAAAGCTACCAGAGAAGAATTTTTTATCAGTGAGTACCGATAAACAACTCGCTTGTCCCTGCTGGTATGCGGTAGCGATCGCTACCGCATCGAAATCTTCCCGAATTATTCCCTTACTGGGACTGGCTTTTTTTACTTCCGCAATTAAGGCAGGTTTTGTCTTACCTTGTCGTAATGCCCCAACAAAGTCACGCACTGCTGGTGCTGTCTGTACTTGACGCTGCAACTCGTTCAAGGGGAGACGTTCTCGCATCCGGTCAACTTCCGTCTCTTTATGCCAGACAATTTCCTCCAAAATGTGACTTGGTTCATTACCAGGTACGACAACTCGATAACCGAAATTGCTGATGGAAACAGATGGGTTTGGTGGACGACGGCGAATTTGCATAGATATAGTTTGGCACAATTCGATTTTGGATTTTGCGGAGGTCGGAGTTTCTCCGCCTCCGATGATTTTAGATTTTGGATTGAAAACAAAATCCAAAATCTAAAATCCTGGCATTGGCTAGTGACTTCCTACAGCCCGTTTGTAGGCTTCATCCAGCACTTCCGAGAGGGTGGGGTGAGCGTGGACATAGTAGGCTAAGGTGTTGACAGTGTTACGAGAAGCGATCGCATTTGCGGCTTCGTGGATCAAATCTGCTGCGTGCATTCCAATAATATGAACGCCCAGCACTTCCCCGCTGTCTTTGCGGTAGACGACCTTTGCCATGCCGTCCGCTTCTCCTTCAGCGATCGCTTTCGAGTTACCTTTGAAGTAACTCTTCGCTACCCCTACTTCAAATCCCTGTTCTTTGCCCACATCCTTTGCTGCTGTTTCTGTGTAGCCGACAAAGCTGATTTCTGGGTGGGTAAATGCTGCGGCTGGGATACTGTGATAGTCTACCAATCGATGGCGATCGCAGATATTTTCTACTGCTACGACACCTTGAGCAGACGCAGCATGAGCCAGCATCATCTTACCAGTGGCATCTCCAATCGCCCACAGATGGGGTACTACTTCGCCGCCTGACAAAACTGCCATCCGGTCATCGACGGTGATAAAGCCCTTTCTATCTGTCTCTACGCCCACAGATTCTAATCCCAGGTCTTTAGTATCTGGAATGCGTCCGGTAGCAACCAGACAAGCATCTACTTCCAGTACGTCCACCACTTCTTTAGTTTTAGCATCGGCTAGCTCAATAACTACTGGCGTTCCAGGGGTGACACTTTTTGCCAAAATGCCGACTTTGGTTTCGATGTCGCGGGGCTTAATCAGTATCCTTTCAGCTATAGTTGCAATGTCGCGGTCAAAACCAGGCATCAGCTGGTCTAAAGCTTCAATCATCGTCACTTCACAGCCTAAAGCTGTGTAAATATCCGAAAACTCCAGACCGATGTAACCACTGCCAACAATGGCTATCCACGGTGGTAGCGATTCCAATTTTACGCCTTCGTCACTGGTAAAGACGGTTTTGTGGTCGATTTCAATCCCTGGAGGAACCCAAGGAATTGATCCACTAGAAATGATAATGTCTTTTCCGGTGACAGTTTTTTCGCCCGATTCTGTGGTAATAGATACTTTTTGCTGTCCAGCTACTTTACCCCTACCTCGGATGATATCTACACCCAATCGTTGTAGGCTATTTGTCAAATCACCGCGAATCTTGGAAACAAGGTTGTTGGCGTGGGACGCGATCGCTTCTTTGTTAAACTCAACGCCAGATACTTGAATACCCAGCGATTTCAGGTGATGGGCGTTATGTAACTCCCGTACCCGACCAGATGCCGCAAGCAGTGCTTTTGAAGGAATGCAGCCTCGGTTAACACAAGTACCGCCCATATCTGCTGCTTCTACAATAGCGGTTTTCAGTCCGCAGCTGACGGCGTGTAATGCAGCACCATGTCCGCCTACGCCCGCCCCAATAATCACTAAATCGTAATCAAATCCCTCAGTCACGTTACTCTCCCAGTGCGCGATGCCCTACTTATTTTGAACTTGACCAACAGTGAGCGCAAGTCCCAAACGATCAGTTATTAGTCAGTAATTTGACGGGGGACATCTTTAAAGTCTCTGTTGTATTGTAGAAGCTAACATAATCGCGATTGTCGAGTTTTGGCGATCGTCTCATAACTATCAGAGTCCGCTGCTAGGATGAGCAGTGTTTTAGGAATCAGACGCATGAATTACAGTCACCAAGAGAACGAACGCGATACCGATGATTCTTTCAGCAAGTCCCTCGACGAATTGCAGGAATTGTTGCTATCTCAGGAAATTCAGAGAGATACTTCAAAGTTGCAGGCCGTTAAGGGGAATAATCATCAACAATATCCGATTGCCGTAGATGATTTAGAGGATGCCGTTGCTGACATTGAGCAATATTTCCAAGAAATCGGGAATGGATAATTGGTCTTTGGGCATTTTCCGCTCAAAGTCTGATTTTGTAGCAAACCAATGGCTAATTGCTAAAACTTTTCTGACGCTGCGCTTCGTATAACATCAAGGCAGCTGCTACAGCTACGTTCAAAGACTCTACCCCCGGACTCAGGGGAATTTTCACCTGCACATCCGCCATTATACTTAAATTATCTGACAACCCAGCGCCTTCATTGCCCATCAAAATCAGCGTCGGACGGCGCAAGTCAACTTCCCAATAAGTTAAAGTTGCTGTGGGAACAGTTGCTACTACCTGCATCCCTTGTTTCCGACACTGGGAAATGTCAGCTATTAAATCGGAACTGACGCTCATCGGTAGCCGAAACCACTGTCCGGCTGAGGCTCGCAGCACCTTCGGATTATCTAAATCTACACTATCTGCACTGACACAAAGCCAATCTACACCAGATGCGGCGGCGGTGCGAATCATTGTCCCCAGGTTGCCGGGATCTTGTATTGTTTCCAATACCAGCCCCAAACCAGTGACAGGTAGACTTTGCGCCCGATTGGAGACTCGCGGTGCTGTAGCGACTACACCATCTGGTTGAATTGTGGTAGCAACAGCCTTCAAGACTTCTGGACTCACCAATTCGGTGCGCGGGGAACGTTGACAAATGCTGTTCCAGAGTTGCGGGTGACGCTCCTGCCATTCCAGCGTACAGCAAACTGTCACCAGAGGATAATCAGCTGCGATCGCTTCCTCCAGCAAGTGCGTCCCTTCCAACAAAAACAGCTGCTGCTCTCGCCGCTCTTTAGCAGTATGCAACTTGCGGATTTGCTTTACCAGAGGATTCTGGAGACTGGTCAACATTCGATTTTGGATTTTTAGATTTTGGATTTTGGATTGGGGATGGCTTGCTTAGTACAAAAAAATTTGGGATTACTAGCCTAGTAATCCCACAAAAATCCAAAATTGAGATGCGGAACCCGGGACTTGAACCCGGACATCCTTGCGGACTCTAGAACCTGAATCTAGCGCGTCTGCCAATTCCGCCAGTTCCGCGTAGCCTTGACTACATTTCCAAATTATCATATTGCCGCAAGTTTTGGCATTAGTCAACTAATTTGTTTGCTCCGGAAATTGGAACCAGGACAAGGTAAAATGCTTAACTCGGCTGAAAATGATATCTGGAGTGCCAATAATGTAGACATTTAAAATCTTTACTGTAGAATCAAAACCAAATTTAAAAAAATGCAACACTATTTCCGGAAATTTGGAGGATAGACCTATTAACCCCTCTCTCAACCTGACCAACACCTACTCTCTGCCCGAAGAAGACAAATCCGTCCTACAGATTTGGGGCAAAAACTCTCTCAAAGGACACGCCAAAATTAGCGGTGCCAAGAACTCAGCCCTGGCGATCATGGCGGGAGCATTGCTTTGTCCGGAAGATTTTCGCCTCCGGAATGTTCCCTCGCTTGTCGATGTGGAACGAATGGGTCAAATTTTGTCGTCCTTGGGTGTAAAGCTAGAACGAAATGGCGACATTCTCGACATCAACGCCAGCCACATCGGAGAATCAAAAGCGCCCTATGAGTTGGTTTCGCAACTGCGGGCAAGCTTCTTTCTCATAGGCCCGATGCTGGCGCGTCTGGGGGTGGCAAGGGTGCCTTTACCAGGCGGTTGCGCTATTGGTGCCAGACCAGTTGATCTCCACGTCCGGGGTTTGCGGGACATGGGGGCAGATGTGCAAATTGAGCATGGAATTGTCCATGCTTATGTCAATGGAAGCAGCGGAAAGTTAAAAGGGGCAAAAATTTATTTAGATTATCCCAGCGTCGGTGCTACAGAGACGCTGATGATGGCGGCGACCTTGGCGGAAGGCGAAACTACGATAGAAAACGCCGCCCAAGAGCCTGAAGTCGCGGATCTGGCTAATTTCTGCAATTCGATGGGCGCGAGAGTTCGCGGTGCAGGCACCAACACAATTGTAATTTCCGGTGTTCCCAAATTGCATTCTACCGACTACAGCATTATTCCCGACCGGATTGAGGCGGGGACGTTGCTAGTAGCAGGGGCAATTACGCATTCAGAAATCAGTATCTCGCCTGTGGTTCCAGATCATCTGACGGCAGCGATCGCTAAGCTGCGAGAAATTGGCGCTAAGGTGATTGAAGATGCACCCGACTGTCTGCGGATTATCGGCGGACACCAATACGTAGGTACTGATATCGAAACCTTGCCCTATCCGGGTTTCCCGACAGATATGCAGGCGCAGTTTATGGCGTTGCTGACACTTGCCGATGGCGATAGCGCCATCAGTGAAACCGTGTTTGAAAATCGTTTGCGTCACGTTGCCGAATTAAATCGCATGGGTGCAGATATTCGCGTCAAAGGCAACCATGCGCTAGTGCGGGGTGTGTCGATGCTATCGGGCGCGCCAGTATTAGCGACAGATTTACGCGCTTCGGCGGCGCTGGTGCTGGCGGCGCTGGCGGCAGAAGGAAAAACGACGATTCAAGGATTGCAGCATCTAGACCGAGGCTATGAGAAGCTGGAGGAGAAACTGCGGCAACTGGGAGCTAAATTAGAGCGGGTGCAGGATGAGGATACTTTGCCCGTTGAAAGTGTAAAGGTTGGCTAATGGCTAAGAGGGACTAGGGACTAGGGGCTAGGGACTAGGAAAAATACTGCCCCAGTACCCAGTACCCAGGAACACAATTAGCAATTAGCAATTAGCATTAGTCCAAGAATTCCTCCAACGCCTGTTTGAGGCTGGGATATTGATAGTCAAAGCCTTGGGTAATGGTGCGTTTTGGTAGAACTTGTTGTCCTTCCAAAACGACTTGGGCCCCATCTCCCAAAAGAACTTCTAAAGCAAAGGCGGGAACTGGCAACCAGGAGGGACGATTTAAAACTTCCCCCAAGGTTTGCGATACTTCGTTCATGCGGACTGGGTTCGGGGCTGTGGCGTTGAGAACACCTTCAACTTCTCTTTGTTGTAGTGCGAATAAAATTAGGTTCACTAGATCGTCTCGGTGTATCCAAGAGAACCACTGCTTCCCTGTGCCGATAGGGCCGCCAGCAAACATTTTAAAGGGAGGAATCATTTTACCAATTGCTCCTCCCATAGCCAGAACTATCCCAATTCGCACAATCACCAGCCTCGTACCCGTGTCTTTTACTTTTTGGGCTTCTGCTTCCCATTCTTGACAAACTTGTGCCAAAAAATCATTACCAGAAGGACTGCTTTCTTCAAAGGTGGCGGTTTCGCTGGTGCCATAGTAACCAATTGCGGAAGCACTCACCAAAACTGATGGTTTCGGGTTGGCTTTAGAAATGGCTTCTACAATTTTTTGAGTGCCAATTTTGCGACTATTGACAATTTCCTGCTTGTGTTCTGGTGTCCAGCGCTTTTCGGCGATGGGTTCCCCCGCCAAATTCACCACCGCATCGCATCCAGAAATCGACTGTTGCCAAGCTCCCGATTCTTTGGGATTATAGGCAACAACCTCTACACTTGGAGCGGGTTTCACAGAAGCGGGGTTGCGAGTTAAAATTAGCACCTGATGACCTTCAGCTAGTAGTCGCTCTACCAAACGAGAGCCGACAAATCCGGTTCCTCCTGCGATCGCTACTTTCATGATGCACCTGCTTGGCTAGCTGCTGTTTTTTGGGTTTCGCTGTAAGCCATGTCATTCGCTTGGGCATAGCGATTCATAAACCGCATAAATCTTTCCCAGTGGTCGTCTCGCGGGATTTCAAATTCGCAGTCCAGCCGCTCAAAATCATCCCCTTCTGGCCCTGAGAAAATAAATTTAACCGAAGAAGGCTCGACACTAATCACACCTTCTTCATCACTTAAGCGCAGCGAATTAGAAAATTTTTTTCTAAAGCTGTTGAATCTTTCTATGGATTTCAACTCTTTAAACGTCATCAATACGGTACGAACTCCAGAACTCTTGTTCCGGCGTAAGCTGACATTACTGATTTCTTCAGGAATACCTTCAAAAAATTGAATTAATGGTGTATCGGAAGTCATGAAAAAATTAAACGAAATTCCTAAGCATTGTACCGCAGGCATCACGAGAGCGAAAGGCTCTCCTGCTGCCCTACGGTTTACTTCCGGTATTGGCCATTCACCTTTATTTCTACTTGCTCAATCTTTTGTCTTTCCTATTTATACTCTCAACTTTAACCATCCAAACAAATCCCCAACCGTTAGCCGCAGTTCTGCTACCAAGTCTGGAACGGGTAGCACATTACCTGCTTCCTGCAATAATTCTGGTTGCTGTCCGCGTGGGTAGACTAGCACGGAGCGTTCATCTGGATCGAGCAGCCAGCCTAATTTGCTACCGTGTTGAAGGCAGTGCAAGATATTTCCGGTTACTTTGGTTTGCCTTTGTTCTGGAGAGAGAATTTCAATCGCCCAGTCGGGAGCCGCCTCGAATACATTAGCAACATCACCATTTTCATCAAGAGGTATCCTTTCCCAAGCAAACACTACCACATCTGGCACGATTGACCGTCCGCCAAAAGTACACCGCAATTCTGGAAAGGCTAGAGCAATTTTCTTAGCTTCAACTACTTCGTTAATAGCAGTGACTAGCCTTCCCTGTAACTTGCTATGCTTACCTTGTGGCATCGGCTTTTGGATAATTTGACCATTTATGTATTCACTAGCAGGCTTAGTTTCTGGTAGTTTCAGAAACTCCTCCAAAGCCAGTGTTTTTGTAGGTGCTTGTACCATTAGCGATCGCCTGCTTCTTCTACCGTCAACTTAGCGCTAAACAAAAATTACTCTACTCTTGCAGCTTTACGCCGCGAATTGAGTAATCTAGTAACTCCACCGGGTGCAAAATGGAAATGTCTTTACCTTGATTCGGTAAATACCTAGTAATTTGCAAAGTACAACCGGGATTGGAAGAAGCAATTAATTTAGCACCAGTATTGAGCAAGTTTTCTACTTTTTGCTTACCTAATTCTTCAGCAACTTCTGGCTGAAGCATATTGTAAACACCCGCGCTACCACAACACAAAGCAGCATCAATTGGTTCTCGAAGTTGTACGCCCGGTATTTGTCGCAAAAGTTGGCGAGGTTGCAAACTAATCTTTTGCCCGTGCAATAAATGACAGGCATCTTGATAAACTAAAGTTAGGGGTTGATCAGAAAGCGGTGAAAGTTTTGCTGTCACGCCTGCTTCATAAAGAAACTCTTGTGCATCTTTAACTTTAGAGGCAAAATTTGCAGCTTTTTCTTTATATTTTGGGTCATCTTGTAGGATGTGTCCGTACTCTTTTAAAGTATGACCGCAACCAGCAGCATTGATGATAATGTAGTCTACATTTGTGTCGGCGAAACTATCAATCATAGACCTAGCGATCGCTTTCGCTTGTTCTTCCTGTCCTTGGTGATGTGGTAGCGCCGCACAACATCCCTGGCTCTTGGGAATCACCACCTCACAACCATTCGCAGTTAAGACGCGCACCGTCGCTTCATTCACCTTTGAGAAGAAAAGACGCTGAACGCAACCTAAAATTACACCTACCCGATAGCGTTTCTCACCTTCAGCCGGAATAAGTTCTGGTAAAGTATCTTGAAAAGCTTTTAAAGAGAGTTCTGGCAGATTAGATTCCATCGCCGCCAAATGAGGAGAAATCCGCTTAAGTAAGCCAGTAGAACGCACAATTTTTTGCAACCCTAACTTCTGATAAACCATCAGAGGAGCAAGCATTACTCGCAGCCGATTCGGGTAAGGAAACAGGGAAAAAATGAGTTGCCTATATAACTTTTCTGGCAAATTGCGAGGATAATTTCGTTCAATTTGAGGACGAGTAGCAGATAACAACTTGTCATACTGAACGCCAGAAGGACAAGTTGTTACACAAGCAAGACAACCCAAGCAAGAATCAAAATGCTGCACAGTAGCAGTATTAAGAGGAATTCTCCCCTCATTAATCGCATCCATCAAATAAATGCGGCCCCTTGGCGAATCAGTTTCCTTACCAATTACCCGATAACTCGGACAAGTAGAAAGACAAAAACCACAATGAACGCAACTATCAATTAACTTCGGATCTGGGGGATTTTTAGCATCAAAACTAGACTCTTCAGATAAACTTTGCATCTTCTCTCTCTTCTCTCTCTTCTTTCTTCTCTTCTTTCTTCTCTTAAGTCTGCGTCTTCTGCGCCTCGGCGGTTCGTTTAAATTCCTCCCACAAACCGACCAGGACTCAAAATATTTTCTGGATCAAACTGTGTTTTAATTTTCCGCATTAAATCAAGAGCATTACCCGTATAACCCCAGACATCCAACTGCTGCTTCAAAGCGATGGGTGCTTCCAGAATAGTCAAAAAACCGCCTTGGGAAGATAGACGCGATCGCATCTCCAAAATTGGCTTAACATCTGTACTATCAAACTGCACCATCCCTAACCCACTACCAGCGTGAATCAAACACAATAAAGACGGGATTTCAGCAAGGATTGCCGCTGACGACGAGGGTACTACTCCTATTTTGCAAGTAACAGCAGCATCTTGGGGGGATATCCACATTTGTTCTTGTAACAACAGCCATAGCTTTGACTCATCGGCATCAGAATATATTGTCCCCTGTAAACCCAGATGTTGCCCTACTTCCAGAAGTCTAGCCGACTGTTCCTTAACACTCGCCGCCACACTTTGGAAGCGAACAATTAAACCCATCCCCTCACCTAAATTTGCCTTTGCCACTAGAGTCTGCGATAGCAAATCAACCGCAGTGGGAGTCAAAGCAGAAGCCAGCAAAGTTTTAGTTGCCGCGGCAATTCCTTCATCTGTGCCAATAAGCACCACAGTTCCAGACAGCTCTGGCAGGGGATAAACTCGAAATGTCACTTGAGAGATAATTCCTAGCGTTCCAAAAGAGCCAGTAAATAACTTCATTAAGTCATAACCAGCAACATTTTTTACCACCCGCCCCCCAGCTTTAGCAATTTGACCATCGCTTCGGACAAAAGAAAGCCCCAAAAGCATATCCCGAACCCCCCCATAACGTTGTCGCCAAGACCCAGCCGAAGCCGTGGCGACAATGCCACCAATAGTAGCGGTTTCAGGATAAGCTGGATCTAGGGGGAGAAATTGACCTTGTTGCGCTAAAATTTTTTGCAATTCGGCAAACTTCATGCCTGCCTCGACTGTGACGGTTAAATCACCGACGGCATGATCTATCAAACGATTGAGGCGTTCGGTACTGACAACTAAATTAACCCCATCTACTAATCCACCCCAACCAATTTTGCTACAACTGCCGCAGGGTAGGACGCGCGATCGCTGCTGGTGGGCAAAAGTCATAACTAAGGCGAGTTCTTCCAGGGTATCGGGATAGACTAGGCAATCAACGGTGGTTGAAGGTGTAACTGCTTGGGATATTTCTGATTTGCGGGCGACTTTTGCATCTTCCCAGGGAATAATGGTTGAGCTGCTGAGGATGCTTTTCAATTTTTGGGCTACGCTATTCATGGCTTATAAAGACAGCTAGGCTAAAACACATTTAGAGTGGAGCTAAATACGAGCATTGCACGAGCTTTACACATAAGTAACACTTAATCCTTTGTAATATTAATAATAAATTTGTATTTTATTTCTTAGGATAGAGTCCAAGGTTTCATACTTGTAGTAGAGGTAAATGACACTCTCCAGGGGTAGGTTTAACTGAATGGTTCGACGAAAAAAGACACAAGCCATACAGCAAAAAGTACGGACAATGCCAGCTGGCTCCTACGATCGGGAGAGTTTGCTGAATCGGATTACTACCCGAATTCGCCAGTCTTTAGAATTGCAAGAGATTTTGGCGACAACGGCGCGAGAAATCCGTACTTTTTTGGGTATGGATCGGGTCAAAATTTACCGATTTGCTCTGGATGGGAGTGGCGAAGTCATTGCCGAGTCGATCCGGGAAAATCGCCTGCCTTCCCTGCTGGGGCTGCGGTTTCCAGCCGAGGACATTCCTCCCCAAGCCCGCAAAATGTTTGTCAAAGCTCGTCAGCGAGTGATTATAAATGTAGCCACTGGACACAAGACTCAAGAGCAGTTAGATTGCCCCTCAAGTGGCAAAACTTTTGCCAGCGAAGACATCCGCTATTCCCCAGTCGATCCTTGCCATATCGAATATCTGATGGCGATGGGGGTGAAATCCTCTCTAACCATTCCGATTTTGCATCAAAACACCTTGTGGGGACTGTTGGCGTGCCACAACGCGATACAGCGACGATTTAGCGAACAAGAGTTGCAAGTTGTGCAGCTGTTGGTGGATCAGATGTCGATTGCGATCGCTCAATCCCATCTTCTCCACACAGCCAGACAACAGGCTCACCATGAAGCAGCGATCAACCACATTAGCAGCCTGCTTCACTCCCCACTTAAACTTACAGAAATCCGGCAAGCCGTTCTAGAAGAAACTGTCGAAGCCTTACAGGGCAATGGTGGCAGACTGTTTATTACCGCAGATGCCACAGGAAGACCTGCTCAAATTTATACCTATGGCGATCAGCCCAGTTTGCCCTGGCTAGAAGAAACTTCCTTGTGGCAAAGCATCCTTAATGGGGAAAAAGGTGTCGCTAGTCAGTCTTACAGAGAAAACAATCAAGATATCCAGTCTCACAATCTTCACAATTCCGAAGGCAGAAGCATAAAGTCATCCTTCATCCTTCATCCTTCATCCTCTCCTTACACCATTAAGGATCTCTACCGAGAACCGCAACTAAAGTCTTTAGCCTCTAGTTTCGGGTTAACTACCATTCGGTCTATTCTCATCGTGCCTTTGAGATATCATCAGCAGTGCGTCGGGTGCCTCACCATCTTCCGCAATGAGATCAGTACCGAAACCTTATGGGCAGGAAAACAGAATCTCGACGGCCGCAACCTGCGCCCCCGTCTATCTTTTGAAGCATGGCGAGAAATCAAGCAAGCACAAGCCAAAGAATGGAGTCCCGAAGAACTCAAACTAGCTCAAGCTATTGGAACTCACCTCTACATGGCTGTGATGCAAAGGCGCGTGGAGGATACAATCCGGCATCAGGCATCTCACGACCTCCTGACGGGGTTGCCGAATCGGTTGCTATTTAATGACAGACTTTCTTTAGCGTTGGCAAACGCCCATCTCAGCCGCGATGAAATGCTGGCGGTGGTGTTTCTCGACCTGGATGGCTTCAAGCGGATCAACGATACTCTGGGTCATGCTGTAGGCGACCAGCTACTGCAAGCTGCGGCGCGACGCTTAAAGGATTGTCTGCGGGACACTGACATTGTTGCTCGTTGGGGTGGAGATGAATTCACTATTATGCTTTCCCCCGTCACCTGTGCCGATGATGCCACTAAAATTGCCCAGCGAATTTTAGGCGGACTAAATGTTCCTTTTCGTTTTGAGGAACAGGAACTTTATATTAAAGCAAGTTTGGGAATCGCTCTGGCTCCTTACGATGGAGAAGATGCAGAAACTCTCTTGAAAAACGCCGATGCTGCTATGTATAGAGCCAAGCAGCAAGGTCGAAATAACTATCAGCTATACACGCCAGCACTGGGGGCAAGAGCGCTAGAGCGATTGGTGTTAGAAAACAGACTTTACAAAGCGTTGGAACGCGAGGAATTTCTGTTGCATTACCAGCCGCAAGTGAATTTAATCACGGGTCAGATTGTGGGGATGGAAGCGCTGATTCGCTGGAACTCTAGCGATTTAGGATTTATTTCGCCTTATCAATTTATTCCACTGGCAGAAGAAACTGGTCTTATTTGCCCAATTGGGGAATGGGTTTTGCGGACAGCTTGCGCCCAAAATCGCCTCTGGCAGTCTCAAGGATTGCCCCAATTCCGCATTGCAGTAAATCTTTCAGCGCGTCAGTTTCAGCAAAATAACCTGCTAAAAATTATCGGTCAGATTCTCGCTGAAACGGGTCTGGAACCTTATTTTTTGGAGCTGGAAATTACTGAAAGTATTGCTATGCAGGATGTGGATTTGACTATTTCTGTGTTGCGAAAGTTGCAAAATATGGGAATCCAAATTTCAATGGATGATTTTGGAACTGGTTATTCTTCGCTCAGTTATCTGAAACATTTTCCTCTAGATACGCTGAAAATTGACCGCTCTTTTATTCGTGACTTGATGAGGAATCCCCATGATGCGGCTATTGTCAAGGCCATCATGGCTCTGGGTCATGGACTGAATTTAAAAGTGATTGCTGAGGGAGTGGAAACACCAGAACAATTGGAGTTTTTGCGCTCGGTTGAGTGTGATGGTTTGCAAGGTTATTTATTTAGTCCGCCTGTAGCCGCCCAAGCAGCAACGGAAATTATTAAAAATGGAAAATTAAATATGAAAAACTAGATTTCATAGCACACAAAAAATTCACAACTTGGGAAATTGAAAATGCTAAACTTTCTTAATCCTCTGTTAGGGCGCGATCCAGAGCGCATCAAAGCCGACGTCGAAATCTACACCTGGCAAACTTGCCCCTACTGCATCCGCGCCAAAATGCTCCTCTGGTGGAAAGGAGTCAACTACAAAGAATATAAAATTGATGGCGATGAAGCAGCCAGAGCGAAAATGGCCCAACGTGCCAACGGGCGGCGCAGCGTCCCCCAGATTTTCATCAACGAGCAGCACATTGGTGGATGTGATGATATGTATCAGATGGATAAAGAAGGGAAACTAGATCCCCTACTGGTTCAAGCAGCTGTTTAGACAGGCAAAACCTGCCTCTGTCTCCCGTTTACTGAAAGGGGCGTAGCCGTAGCATAGACGGCTGAGGGCAAGGAGCGACTATGACAATTGACAATCCGGCATATCTAATTCATCGACAATGGATGAGCCGGGCGATAGAACTCGCTCAAAATGCTGGTGAAGCTGGGGAAGTCCCAGTCGGAGCAGTGATAGTTGACGTGGATGGTAACTTAATAGCAGAAGGTGAAAATCGCAAAGAGCGCGACAAAGACCCCACAGCCCACGCCGAAATTATCGCTATTAGAACAGCGGGGCAAGCGAGGCAAAACTGGCACCTCAATCAATGCACCCTCTACGTTACCTTGGAGCCTTGCCCAATGTGCGCTGGTGCAATTGTCCTAGCACGTCTGCGGCTTCTAGTTTACGGAGCCGACGACGCAAAAACTGGTGCCATTCGTACAGTTGCTAATATCCCAGATAGTGCCTGCTCTAATCACCACTTGCCTGTATTGGGTGGTATCTTAGAATCTGTCTGTCGCCAACAACTGCAATCCTGGTTTGCCCAACGGCGCTCAAAAAGTACAAACTAAAAATTAGAATCGAAAAAAAGACAAATTCTTTTCTTTTAGGTTTTTAATTTTGTCTTTATTTTGTCTTATCAATGACAGCCGGAAAACTGTCCATCTTATAGAAGACAGATGCCTTAATAATACTTAAGGTGTAATTATGGATGCCGTGAGAAATTTTATCCGCGATGACTCAGCTCGACCCCTCTGAAACAACCATAGCAACTGCAACCCCTGCCAAAGGAGTTTCAGTTAATTCCCGCGTCTTACCCTGGCTAGCGTCCGCAGGCTACAAGCTGACAAGCTGCGTTGTTATGCCGTTTTACATTGGCAGCAGCGAAATAACTGGACAGGAAAATCTCCCCGCTACTGGTCCTGTCATCCTAGCTCCTACCCATCGCTCTCGCTGGGATGCCTTTGTCGTACCTTACGCAGTTGGGAAACCAGTCACAGGTCGTGACTTGCGGATTATGGTATCAGCGGATGAAATGACAGGGTTACAAGGCTGGTTTATCAGTCGCATGGGAGGTTTCCCGGTAGATACGAGAAATCCGGGCTTAGGCAGTTTTCGTCATGGTGTCGAACTTCTCGAAAGAGGGGAAGTGATGGTCATTTTCCCAGAGGGTAACATCTACCAGGATGGGCGACTTCATCCCTTGAAAGCTGGCTTGGCGCGGATCGCAGTGCAAGTAGAATCGGAAAATCCAGGATTGGGCGTTAAAATTGTCCCAATCAGTATTCGTTACGGCAGCCGAGTACCACACTGGGGTTGCGGTGTCAAGGTTAACATCGGTACTCCGATCTCAGTGGCGAATTATTCTTGTACTGGTAAGCCGAAAACAAGTGCGAAAAAATTGACTGCTGATTTAGAAGCTGCGCTGATACAGTTGGATGAAAGCGAAGCGGTGACGGTGGATACGGTTTGTGCGCCAACTCCATTAGAGAAGGTATCAAGCGCTCAAGGATAGATGCTCCTTCCAGCCTCCGACTAGGAACGAGGGGTGAGGAAAATATCAGATACCCAAGGTTAATTCCCAGCTTTTTACAGTACCTGTGTCTAACTGAGCATAGTCCACTACTAACAGGTGCCAAACTCCTGCTGCGGGTGAATCGAGTAGTTGCTTGAGTGCGGGTGTGTTTTGCAGCGTGTAGGTGCCTTGCAACTGGGTTGCAGAACCCAAGGTGCGACCTTGCAACAGTACAGTTTGTCCTGTGGGTGGGATTAAACTCACCTCGATATCCCCCAGGAAGCTGTGTTCAATATTGATACCAATGTGAATATCCCGAACGCTTCCGGTTTGGGGAACTTGAATGGGACTGGTGATACCTTGAGGGTTGTCGTCCGGAATGGCTAGGCTGTTGTTGTTACGTCCATTCAAGACTTGGGAGGGTTTGGACTGTTGGACTCGTTGTTCTTTGGCAGCTTGAACGGCTTTAAAAGCATTGACTTTGCCATAACCGAACCATTGGGAGTAACCGTTGACATCGTAAGTGCCTAGCCGAAAAGCAAGTTGGGGGTCAGGGTCGGGGTCTACAATTTTGTCGGCGGTTTGTTGCAAAATTCGCCTGACTTCTTGTGCAGTTAAATCGGGGTTGGCTGACAAAACTAGGGCGGCGACACCTGCGACGACGGGACAAGCGCTGGAGGTGCCGCCGAAATCGTTGGTAAAGTTGTTAGAGGAGTATCCGGCTGCGCCTAGTCGGTCAGCGGTTAAGACTCCTAGTCCGGGCAGGGCGGTTCGGACTTCCGGGGCGGTGCTGATATATCCGGTTTGTTCAAACCACATCCCCGGTGGGGCGTTGTTGCTGGGGGCAGAGATGGTTACGTTCCCCCAGTTACTGTAGGCGGATTTTTTACTCAGGCTGGTACAGGCGGAAACGGTGATTACGTCTGGATGAACGGTGAAACCGCCTAGCCACTGGGTGGGGCCTTTTAGGAGGTTATTTGGCCAGCCTTGTTCGTTGATGGTACCGCTGATGGGGCGATTGGCGTTACCAGCAGCAAAGACGATGACGCAGCCTTTGCGATCGCGTCCTATTGTAGCAGCACGGGTGAGGGCGGCGCGTTGTCGTAGGGAAAGAGGAAAGTATACGGCTGCTGGCCCCCAGCTACAGGAGATGACGCTGGCACCGTTTTGGATTGCCCACTCAAATAGTTGTTCGATGCTTTCGTCATCTAAGAATCCTGTGGTGCGGAGGGGCATTAAGGCACAACCAGGCGCAACTCCCACAATGCCACTGCCAGTTTCTTCGGCAACTGCAACTCCAGCGCAGGCGGTACCGTGGTTTTCGTCTTGCTCTCCCGGTAGGGGCAAGAAGTCTTGGTCTTTGAAGTCTTTGGGGGCGACGATTTTTCCGGCACCTTGAAAGTCTGGGTGGTTGAGGTCAAAGCCATCATCGGTTACGGCGACGACTACGGAACGCACGCCGCGAGTGATATCCCAGGCTTTCTCAACTGAAATATGGGAACTAGCTGTTACTTGATTAGCACCTGTGTTGTTGAGATACCATTGCTGGGGATAGAGGGAATCTTTGGGGCGGTAGTGTTGCTCTTGTCGCACGACGATATTAGGTTCGGCGGTTAGTACCTCTTTTCGCCCCATGAGTCGGTTAGCTATTTTGACGGGGTTTTCTGTGGCTTGTGGGGTAAGGTGAAAGACGAAGGTGTTGGGAATGCCGTTGACTGGTTTGAGTAGTTGTAAACCATGTTCGGATGCGATCGCATTCCTCGTTTCTTCCTCCACAGAGGGCGCAAATTGTATTGTCACCTGATCTGTGAGGTAAACTAGCGTTTGCGGATTCTCTTTGAGCTGGTAGACGTGGCTGGCAAAGGCAACATCTTCTGATGCTCGTGCCGCTTGCATTGCTTTGTCTCGCCCGGATGGGTCTACTATAAATTCTTGTAAGTCGGCTTTAGGAATTTCTAAAGTTGGTTTGGCGGGGACACTTTGGGTTACGTCAGCTGCTTGTGAAGTTGGGCGGACTGTAAAGCGATCGCTCACTTTCTCCAGCGCCAATTCTTCTCCTCCCCGTTGTAAAATATTCCCTACACTCTCTTCTGGTACACCACTAGCGGATTGGTAATTGGTCATTGAAGTATTGCTAATTGAAGGATTGAAATATTGCTCATTATCTTACCCAGTCCCATTTAGGTAATCGGTAACTCAACCAAAAAGCAAGTATTCCCCAATTTACTTTCTACTTGAATTGAACCTCCTAAATAGGTTATCAATTTCTGCACTAGCGCCAGTCCTAGACCAGTTCCACCATGTTTCCAGCGATCGTTACTGGGAATGCGGTAAAATTGGTCGAAAACGCGGGGTAATTCGCTTTCTGGAATCTCAACACCAGAATTGCTCACGCTTATCTGAATCATTCCCGCCACTTCACGGACAGCCACGGTTATTTTTTCGCCTGGGGGAGTGTACTTACAAGCATTATTTACTAACTCTGTAATTATCCGCTCCAAACTGAAGGAGTCGGAATATAAAATAGGCAATTCTTTGGATATTTCTACTTGGAAAATTTGCTGCTGGTTTTTGGTTCGCTGTTCAAAAGGCTCCATTACATAAGGAATCCAGTGTTGGAGTTCAATATCTATTCTTTCTAAAGGGTATAAACCCGCATTTACTTGCTGCAATTGCAGTAAATCGTTAATCAAATTTATTTCTCGTTCGCATTCGTCATTCAACATCTCCAGGTAGATAATAGATTGGCTATTATCTGGATTTTCTGCTGTTGAATTACCGAAAGAATTATTCGTTTGAATTATTATATCTTCCAACATTTCAATTGCCATCTTCATGTTGGATATAGGCGTGCGTAATTCGTGAGAAACTGTACTGAGAAAATCATCTTTTAGCTGGTTGACTTTCTCTAGTTCCTTTACTTGAACAAGAGTCGCTTGGAAAAGGCGGGCTTGTCGAATTGCGATCGCGCATTGATTCGCTACTTGTTGCACCAATCGAATTTCTAATTCATTAAACAGATATTCCTGGTGATGAAGTAACCACAAGTTCCCTAAAACTCCTTGGTTATCAAAAATAGGACAAGCCAGTGCTGCAACATGACTAGGGATAGGATTAGTAAGTTTAGAATCTAATTGGCAAAATTGCAGATACTGCCCTTGCAAAAGGTTAGAATAAATCTCAGTAAAAGCAGCCATTTGCACTGCATAATTCTGATGTGAAGGCAGATAAGTTGTATATTCTTGGCAAATAGTGGAAGTTGCTTCTTCAAGGTTGTACAAGGCTGTACCACAGTAACCTACTTCAAGTCCAATGGCTAATTCTTGTACGGCTGTTTGTAGAATTTGGCTTTCGTCGAGGCTGTCACGCACTTTGTCAGTAATTCGTTTTAGCATCGCTTCAAATTTGAGAGCTTGCTGCAACTGAGCTGTACGTTCCTGTACCTGACGTTCGAGGTTGCTGTTAAGCCGCTGCACTTGTTGGTAAAGTTCAGATTGTTGAATAGCGATCGCTGCTTGGGTTGCCAATGAAGAAAGACAATCAATCTCTAACTGATTCCATTGTCTGGTTGAGGAACAATGATGAGCAACTAGCAATCCCCATAACTTGGTACGATTAGGCTTTGGGGATGAGGGATGAAGCTCTGAAACTTGTTCATAGTTTATTATTTTTCCTTCATCATTGGCTGCATCATTTAGCTCATCTTCGATTGCTTCTGATTGCAGAATTGGTACTACCAAATTAGCTCTAACTTGAAAACTGGTTAGTAAATCAAGGTGACACCGGCTTAACCCACCATTGTTAACATCCGTTGTTGCTTTGACCCGACCTTGTTTGTAAAGGTTAATATACTTTTCATTAAAACAGGGATCTGTAATTTTTGAGCCTAAAATAGGTTTGTAGCGTTCATCTACAGATTCTACTTCTATAAATCCACTCCAGTTGGATAGGAAACGATAAATAACGACGCGATCCGTTTGCAAAAATTCTCTTACTTGAGTTACTGTAGTCTGAAGAATTTCTCTTAAATCTAAAGACTGACGGATTTGCTGGGTAATATTTCCCATCAACCGCAACCGATCGTTTTGCTGTTGCAATTCTGCTGTAGCTCGACTAGCATCAAGAAGACGGCGCACCCGTTGACGTAGCACTGCCCAGTGGATAGGCTTGGTAATGTAATCGGTAGCACCAGAAGCAAACGCCCGATCCACTGAATGAGAATCTTCAAGAGCAGTGATAATTAAAACAGGAATGCGATCGCCTTGAGGAAGTTTTCGCAGCAGGGTACAACAATTAAAGCCATTGATTGTCGGCATCAAGGCATCTAGTAAAACAATATCTGGGCGCAGTCGAAAATACTCAGCTAAAGCTTCCGCACCATCACTCGCCTCTGCTACCCGATATCCGTCTTTTTCCATCATGGCGCGCAGCTGAAGCCGGGTTAACCTGTCGTCTTCGACAATCAAGACTAGGTAAGGTTGTTTTCCAGTTGCGGCGGTATTCAGCGTTGACGAGGAATTTATATTCATACCTGACTGGGCTGACATTCCACCTGTAAAGCAGCTTTAACTTTGCCATACTCTAATTCCATAGCAGAAATTAAAGCGGATGCAGCGGAAAAGTTTTTCTCATGACTCATGAGTTCCATCTGTCTACAAAGTTCGGCTAGTTGTATAGCTCCAAAAGTAGCGCTGTTTGCCTTCCAAGTGTGGGCTGCTCCCTCAAGCGCGATCGCATCTCCATTGCTAATAGCTTTTTTCATTTTTTGCAGTAATTGGGGGGAATCTTCTAGATAGCACTCAACTAAATCTTCTACTAAATCCGAGTTAATTCCACCCATTTGTTCCAAAAATGATTGCAGCACTTCGGTATTAATGGCATCCCTGAAGTCTATGGGTAAAGACGAGGATGACGATTCTTTTATTGACATTTTTAGCGATTCTTCTTGCTCAGCCATCAGCTTTTTAGCCTCACTCCCGTTTAAAGGTTGACACTTCCTCAAAGTGGAAATCAACTCTTCAAATCGAATCGGCTTACTGATATAATCGTCCATACCAGCTTCAAGACAAGCTAAGCGATCGCTTTCCATAGCATTAGCTGTCATGGCAATAATTCGAGGTCTTTGTAATCGCGCATTCTGCTGGCTTCCAAATAACTGCCAGTCTTGACAAATGTGCCTTGTTGTTTCCAATCCATCCATTTCTGGCATCTGCACGTCCATCAGCACCACATCATAAGATTTGTGGCGCAAAGCTTCTAACACTTCTAACCCATTATTAGCTACATCAGCTTCATAGCCAACTTTTTTTAGTAGATGTAACGCTACTTGCTGATTTATCTGATTGTCTTCAGCTAAGAGAATCCGCAAAGGTAGCCTTTGCTCTACTAGAAAGTCAGCTTGAGATAAAGTAGAAGTAGAAAGCGATCGCTGGAGAGTTTCATCACTTTCTCGTAGCTTCAATTGTTCTGGCGCTAAAATCCCTACCAAAACATCATAAAGTTGGGATTGTTTAATCGGCTTGTATAACAAAGTCGCGTTTAGTTCTTCTACCTGTTTCTCTTTTTCTTGCCTACCCAACGGAGTCAATATTACTAAAGGTAGTGTCTTACCACCCGGTAATGAGCGAATCTCTCTCGCTAACCTCAAATGCTCCATTTCTGGCATTTGAATATCCAGAATTGCAACATCAATGCCGCTTCCTGAACGCAAACAGCTTAAAGCTTCAACTCCCGATGCAACTGTTTGGCTAGACATTCCCCAGGATTTGGCTTTTGAAATTAAATTTTTACGATTAGTGGCATTGTTATTTACAATTAGCAGTCGCTTTCCAATTAATTGCGACTTAAAATCATCATCTTCCACGCCGTCAGCAGAACACTGGGTAAGCATCGTGAAATAGAAGCTAGAACCGCGCCCTAATTCACTTTCAAACCACATTCGCCCGCTCATCATTTCGCTCAACTGCTTGCTAATCGCCAATCCCAACCCGGTACCACCATATTGACGAGTAGTGGAAGAATCAACCTGACTAAATGGTTGAAATAGGCGATTTTTGCGGTCTAAAGGAATGCCAACGCCTGTATCTTTAACAACAAATTTAATTTCATAATGACTGACTTCCGAGCTACCATTGGTAATTGATAATTGGGGTTCACCGTTGTTACCTATTACCGATTCTCGATTATTAATGAGTTTTTTTGCTGATACTAATACCGTCACTTCTCCTTGGGCGGTAAATTTAACAGCATTACTCACTAAGTTCAGCAAAATTTGCCGCACTCTTGTAACATCGCCCACAATTGTCTTAGGCGTTCCTGGCTCGATCAAATATGCTAGCTCTAAACCTTTTTCAGCTGCTTTAGGCGCTAATAAATCTAATACTCCCTCAAGGCAACTTATTAAACTAAAGGGTTGTTCTTCCAATTCCAGCTTTTTTGATTCTATTTTTGAGAAATCAAGTATATCGTTAATTATTGTCAGCAATACATCGCCGCTGGTACGAATTGTTTCGGCAAAGTTTTTTTGTTGAGGTGTTAAGTCGGTCAGTAGTAACAACTCTGCCATGCCAATTACCCCATTCATGGGAGTGCGGATTTCATGGCTCATCATTGCCAAAAACTCACTTTTGGCACGGCTAGCTTGCATTGCTGCCATTCGTAAGGCAACTTCAGCCTGCACGGTTCTTTGAGCAGCAAGTCGTAAATCTAGTTCATCAATAACAATCGCGGCTAGTTCCCTGAGAGTTTGCATTTCTGCTTCTGTCACCTCACGAGGTTCGTAGTCGATGACGCATAACGTTCCCAACCTAAAACCATCGCGGGTAAGCAAGGGAGCTGCTGCATAAAATTGCAGTCCAAACTCTCCAGCTACCAATGGATTAGCTAAGGTGCGCGGGTCTACTTTGGCATCTAAGACGGTGTAAACTTCGTCTTGCAAAATCGCACTAGCACAAAGTCCAGGTTCCCGCCCAATCTGCTGTACGTCTAATCCGTGATGGGATTTAAACCAAATCCGGTCATGATCAACGATAGTGACAATTGAGATGGGGACGTTGAAGGAACGGGCAGCTAAGGCTGTAATGCGGTCAAAGGCTCCATCGGGGGGAGTGTCAAGGATATTATATCGACGAACGGCTGCTAGTCGCTCTAGTTCATTAGTAGGAATCATCAAAGGATTTTTATCTAAGGTTTAATTAATAGGGTAGCTAAAATAGGGTAGCTAAAACTAAGATTAAATAATCAAAAATATTTCGGAAGTGCCAATAATTAAAATCGTATATTATATATTACAAATATTAATGGTACAAGATTCATCAAGGCTAGAGGCGTAAATTAATTTCCCTTTCTTTTCTGTAGTTAAAATAAAACTGAGACTTTCACAAACACGCTACCAGCGTGTTTTCTGGTGTTGAGTCAGTTCCGCCGATTTTAAAAAAAAAAATTTAGCGATTAGAGGTGCTAGGGGTATGGATATGCCCGGCTTGCATCCTTAGAAATTCAGGAACTTTTTGAGCGTTCTGTGAGTCCGACCATGCAAGGCTTTGGGGCTTTTACTGCTGCTGTTTCTTTTCGCAGTAGAACCAGGCAATGTTAATATACCCAAAGTTTATCATCGTCGTGTTTTCATCCCTCTCACTCTTAAGTTAGTTTATGGTATCTTCTGGAACTGCTTGCCGCCTCGGCTTTACCTGCCTTGCTTTTTTACCCTTGAGTGTGACTTTGACCCTGCTACAACCCGTGCAGGCTCAGACCCAGGTTCCTGCTCTACCAGAAGACGCCAGTCAGTCACAGCCGGATTTTACCGATCCGAACAATATCCGTCCCTTGAGTCAAGATAGTAGCCTCCTGAGTATGCCGGGAGGGCAACGTTTGCTATCGGAAGCCAATAGTGCGATTTCGTCCCAAAACTACGCGATCGCTGCCAAGAAACTCCAAGACGCTCGTCAAGTTTTCAACCAGCTATCTAATTTTTATCAACAACTAGGTTCTAGTTTTTCGGGAATTGATAACCGAGTTTACGAAAGTCAACGCCAAAAGGCAGTACAAGCTGCCCAACTTCGGGATGAGGCGACTTATCAGTTGGCACTTGTACATCGAGCGCAAAATCAGCCAGATTTGGCAGTACCTTTGTTGATTCAGATTGTGCGCTCTCAGCAGCCAACTCGTGACTTAGGGAAGAAGGCTTATCAGCAGCTAGTGGAACTAGGCTTTATCGATACACCCAGCACCACTCCCGCCAGCAATAATCCCCCCGCCTCATCTTCTTCTGCCCCCCAACGCTAAATTAGAGTTAAAGATTGAATTGTGAAGTGTAAACGGGAGTAGAAATGGTTAGCCCAGCTCAAGTAGAGGAAATGATCAAGGCAAAGTTGCCGGATGCTCAGGTACAGGTTCAAGATTTGACTGGCGGTGGCGACCATTATCAGGTGACTGTGGTTTCGTCTCAGTTTGAAGGTAAACGGCTCGTGCAACAGCACCAGATTGTTTATGGTGCTGTGCAGCAAGCTATGGCAACTGAAGCTATTCACGCTCTAGCCCTGAAAACTTATACTCCCCAGGATTGGGAGGCAGTTAGGGTTGTTTAAGCCTACCTGAGGACGGTGCTATGCAAGCGCACTAGAAGTAAACTAGACAATAGAGGCATTTCAAGCAAAATTATGACCCCAGAACTAAAAGAGCGGATTGATAGCTTGCTCAAAGAAAACAAAATTGTGGTCTTTATGAAGGGCAACAAGCTGATGCCCCAATGTGGTTTTTCTAACAATGTGGTGCAGATTTTAAATACTCTGGGTGTTCCCTACCAGACTGTTGACATTCTGGATGATTGGGAAATTCGGCAGGGAATTAAGGAGTATTCCAGCTGGCCTACAATTCCCCAAGTTTACATTAATGGCGAGTTTGTTGGCGGCTCGGATATTTTGATTGAGCTGTACCAGAAGGGTGAATTGCAGGAAATGGTTGAAGTTGCTCTGGCTTCTTAAACTCATATCTTGCATCGCTGTTCATCAATTTTGAAAAATTTTGTAGGCTAAACCCTTGGAACGAAACCCAGCATACTCGTTGGGTTTCTTTACCACTCCATCGAACCTCAATACAGTTCACTTAGAAGTTCAAGATCCAAAACCTACTTAGGTTGGGTTGAGGAACGAAAGCCAACACGAATAAGCATTCGTTAGGTTTCGTTCTACGATTATTCTTAAGTGAACAGTCTGGAACTAACAAAAAAATACCCTCAGAAAGTTCTTTAAAATAAAGATTTATCTGAGGGTATTTTTTATTAATTCAATTTGATAGGAGGGCAATCGTACTCAAAGTAGGATATTTCTGAGACTTCAAAAAATGGATTCTATTAACCAAAAATCGCCAGCCTGTGGACAAGTTCGTAACAAAATCATTAATTATCCACAGGCAACGATTTGAAAGATGTTTCTTTTTACCAATGCAACCCAAAATAGCTAATAGTAGTCCGATTTTGGCTGTGTCTGTGTCTGTGTCATTTCAAAGTTGGACGGATCGTAAATGTATCTGCTGACTTCTTCTTCTAAGCGGTGTATATGAAACGGTTCGAGGGCGCTAGTTTGACGCAGGGCGGCGAGATAGCCATCTAAAAACAGCCGCAAATCATCGAAGCGATAACCCCGGTTCCACATTTCGACGAGGGCGTCGGTGAGTCTTTGGTAGTAGCGGATGGTTTGTGTATCCTGTAGCATGGTCGGAAGTAAGAAGTGTGAATTATGAAGTATAAAGGGTGAAGCAGGAACAAGGAAAGTTTGGTTCTGCGGGTTGTTAGGCCGTTTGGGCGGTGGGCTATAGCGATCGCCTACTTTATCTGAAAATTCCATAGCCAGAACTACAGGTCTTTTTTCAGCCGAATAGCCCAAAACACTCTTCTGTTATATACAAATTTTGTGATGGTGGAAATCTCGATTGTGTTCCTTGAGTAATTGCCTTTAAAAAGGTGTCAGTGCCTTTGTAGCAAGCGTCGGGAGGCATCCAGCATTGCCGCTGCGGGACGTCCTTGATTTTGTACCTCAGAGAAACATCAAAACTCATATCTCCGGGGCGAACGATAGAGGCGAGGTGCTTTTTAGAGCGCGTACACCAAAAGCGATCGCTTCCTTGATTACTTCTATCGTAGAAAACTAGAGCATCAGCGGCATACATCCCTTGGGCGATTTCTACAATGTTCTGTTTCCACCAACCTACCCATTTTGGATTCATCTGCTACAACCTGCTTTAGAGAGCGATCGCTTCTCTACTATCTGCTCGTGGATTCCTTAAGCTATTTTCCAGAGTGGGAGACACTCTTTAGGTAAGCGGGGAAAATTTTTTACTAACTCTAGGGTTCTGACATAGCATCGTTCAGGGGATGATTACTAAACGTTAAGCTTCGTTAACTTTATTGTAACTAGATGCGAGCGGCGATCCCACTATTGAGTTTAGATCGAAGGGCCAAAATCAAAAATGGGGTGGGATAACGCGCCTCCGTAGCAGTAGTTACAGAATCATGACATTAGCTTTGTTAATGTGAAACACACCAGCTTGAAGGAAGCCTGCTGCCGTGGGATCGATTTGTATTCAGATCATCGAGGGAAACCCGCACCTGCGATCGCTACTGGGCTGGCATTTACAGCAAGCAAGCTACTGGGTGTGTCAATCTGCTGGAATTCATCACGCTAGAGAGATATATCTCACCCGCCAACCTACAGTCGTTATCCTTGATTCCGACTTACCGGATGGTGATGGTATCGAGTTTTGCCGATGGCTCCAGGAACAGGGACAATCACTCATCTTGATGCTGTCTGCCCGCAACACAGAAGCAGATATCGTTAATGGTTTAAAAGCGGGAGCTGACGACTATCTAACTAAGCCTTTTGGGATGCAAGAATTTATGGCACGGGTTGAGGCTTTGGTTCGCCGTGTGCGAGTCACAGCAGCGCCCATGTATTTAGATTATGGCGACCTGAAAATAGACTTAGTACAGCGTCGAGTCCGTTTCAAAGAGGAGTTTATTGACTTAACGCCCCAGGAGTTCAGTTTACTTTATGTACTGGCTCAGGCTGGGGGATTGCCCTTAAGCCGTTCGGAACTGCTGCGCCGCGCTTGGCCTGATGCCATCGATAACCCGCGCACTATTGATACTCACGTTTTGTCCCTACGGAAAAAAATTGAGAATGTGCCGCGACAACCCAGTTTGATTCAAACTGTCCGCAACGTCGGCTATCGGTTTAATCCGGAGATTCTCAATGCGCTGGAACCCAAGACAAATGGTAGAGAGACTCGCACCAGAAATGGAAATGGAAACGGTCAGCGTTCGGCGCTTACCAGTTATTAACTCCATTCTTCAGCTGCCTGAGCTTCTGCCTGAATCAGGGTTTCGCGTAGATTAGCCCAGTTTACTTGATGTGCTGTTTTGTCGGTAAGCAGACGACCATCCTGCAAATATAAAACGCGATCGCAAAACATCTGGGCTAAATCTAACTGGTGATTGACCATCACCACCGCACATCCCTGTAGGCAAAGCTGGGTCAAAACTTGTAGAACGCGATCGCTACGACCAGCATCTAGAGCAGATGTCGGCTCATCAAGTAATAATATTTTCGGTTGGATGACTAAAGCACGCGCGATCGCTACCAGTTGCCGTTGTCCTACCGATAATTGCACCTCCGTGCGGCCTAACCAATCTTCGGGGATGTGCAGTTGTTCGCTTACCTGTAGCAATTGTTGACTAATTTCCTGCTTTGTGCTGCCCTTTAAAACCAAAGGGTAAGCTAAAGCATCTCTGACAGTCATACCCAAGAGTTTTGGTTCTTGAAGAACCAGCATCACTTGCCGTCGCAACTGAATAACGGGGATTTGACCGTATTCTTGATTTTCCAGATAAATCTTGCCAGATGTTGGTTGACTTAGGCGATTTAATAGGCGCAACAGCGAAGTTTTCCCGGCACCAGAAGGGCCGATGATAGTAATGCGATCGCCTGAGAATACCTCAAAAGAAATATCCTTAAGCAAATACTGCGAACCCACCGAAGCCGCTAAACTCACCAGTTCTAGCCGCAACACTTCTCTTTTTGTCTTAGTGTCTTCGTAGTTCAAAAAATTAGATTAAAAAGGCGTATAAAAACAATTTGAGATTATTTTTCTTCTTCCCCTCTAGGCAGTGGAGAGAGGGGGTTAGGGGGTGAGGTGGTGCTTAGAGGATGTTTGAAAAGTTATCTATGTGACGCTGAAATCTTGGAGCTCCCCCCTAGCCCCCCTTAAAAAGGGGGGGAAATCTTCAAAGTCCCCCTTTTTAAGGGGGATGCAAGGGCGATCTCTAACCCATAGCGTTTGAAAAAGCACTTTTCAAACATCCTCTTAGACACCTCCTAAGATTCCTTGAGTCGTCGCCGTCCACACTGTCCAACCATCTATCAACAACAGCAACAGCGTAAACCCCAACAAAATTAGATACATCCAGGGTTGCGCCAAAGGACGCACATCGGTTGTATCAATTCCCGTCTTCGCTTCCACCAACTTAACCAACCGCACAAAACCAACTACCCGCATCGGCAGCAAATAAGCTTTTTGTTCCGACTTGCTGACAAAATAGTAAACTATTCCACCTTGCCCAGTAGTGCGAAGTTTTAATTCCTTCACATCTGCCCAAGGTAACGACCAACCCTTGCGGAAAAAACGGGGAACCCATTTAGGATAAGTCACCTGGATTTTTTCCTCATCCAGAATTACCCGTTCGCTTAAGGCAGCATAAAGCGCCATAAACCCTAAGCCAATTCCCACCCAAAGTAACTTAGGTGAGATGGGAGTATCTGACACTTGCGCCAAAAACGGTAAGGGAATCGTTAGCGCCAAGTATAGCGCCATTAGCGTGATCCGAATCAGCGGCGAAATGCGGAAAATAGATTGTGATTCTAATTCAAGGTTTGTTGACACGGCTTTAAACTGATATAGATGAAGCAAGCTCCTCAAAACGACGCTTTTGCCTTGCTACTGACATTCTTCGGGCTTAGGCCTGGGAACGAGAAATTAACTCCAGACGAGGGACGAACCTTGTCCCCAGAAGCCGTCATATTTAGAGACTTTGATATCGCCTAAAACCTGAGTTTGGCAGGCTAATCGAAGATTTGAAGTGGGAGAATGGGGAGGAAGCGATCGCCTGGTTTTATCCTTCCAGTTCGGTTGGGAAACTTCCCCTTCTACCTCGACTGCACAAGTGCCGCAGGTGCCAATTCCCATACAATTTATAATTTTCGCGTTGCCGTTGTACAGGTCGATGTCATTTGAGAGTAAAACTTGGCGAAGATTCGCACCCTGACTGCACTCAAATGTTTTCCCTTGAGCTGTCACCTTTGGCATAATGATTAATTCAATGACTCTGCTAACTGGTTACTTTTGTTAAGTATATTTTTACATTTATTTACAAAAAGTTTCTAAATTATCTCCCCATCTAACCTGTCCATGAACTCAGATCAAACAAACCAGATTTGGATATACGACACGACACTGCGCGACGGCGCACAACGCGAAGGACTATCGCTGTCGTTGGAAGACAAATTGCGGATTGCCCGAAAGTTAGACAAAATGGGCATTCCCTTCATTGAGGGCGGTTGGCCTGGGGCGAATCCCAAGGATGTGCAATTTTTCTGGCAACTCAAAGAAGAACCACTCACCCAAGCGGAAGTAGTGGCGTTTTGTTCGACTCGCCGCCCCAACATCAGTGCGGCTGAAGATCCGATGCTGCAAGCGATTCTGGCGGCTGGTACTCGTTCGGTGACAATTTTCGGCAAATCCTGGGATTTGCACGTTACAGAGGGGCTGAAGACCAGCCTAGAAGAAAATATAGAGATGATCCGGGATACGATTGAGTATCTGCGAAGTCAGGGACGGCGAGTGTTTTACGACGCGGAACACTGGTTTGATGGTTACAAGCAGAATCCAGATTATGCGATGCAGACGTTAGAGAGTGCGATCGCTGCTGGTGCAGAATGGGTGATACTGTGCGACACCAACGGCGGCACCCTTCCCCACGAAATTAGTCAAATTGTGAAAAATGTCGTCACAGCAATTTCGCAATTTTCAATTCCTAATTCCCAATTCCCAACTCCCCAGATAGGGATTCACACTCACAACGATTCTGATGCAGCGGTGGCGAATGCGATCGCAGCTGTCATGGAAGGAGCCAGAATGGTTCAAGGCACCATCAACGGCTACGGGGAACGCTGCGGCAACGCTAACCTCTGCTCAGTAATTCCCAACTTGCAGCTAAAAATGGGATATAGCTGTATCCAAGACGAACAACTAGCTCAACTTACAGAAGCTTCTCGCCTGATTAGCGAAATCGTCAATCTCGCCCCCGACGAATACGCCCCCTTTGTCGGGCGTTCTGCCTTTGCACACAAAGGCGGCATTCACGTTTCCGCCGTCGAACGCAACCCCTTTACTTACGAACACATTCAGCCACAACAGGTAGGCAACCTCCGCCGAATCGTTGTTTCCGACCAAGCCGGATTAAGTAATGTTTTGGCAAAAGCGCGTAGCTTTGGCATAGACCTAGATAAGGGAGATCCCGCCTGTCGCGACATCCTGCGCCGACTCAAGGAACTGGAGAATGAAGGCTTTCAGTTTGAGGCAGCTGAGGCGAGTTTTGACTTGCTGATGCGCGAAGCTTTGGGACAGCGAGAGCAAATGTTTGAACTCAAAGGCTTTCAAGTTCACTGCGATATCGTGCAGAATGCCAATGCCCTCGCTACTGTGAAAGTCGCCGTCAATGGCAAAGACATTCTAGAAGCTGCGGAAGGAAATGGCCCAGTTTCGGCGCTGGATGAAGCATTACGCAAGGCGTTGGTGAACTTCTACCCGGAAATTGCCGCATTTTACTTGACAGACTACAAAGTGCGAATCTTAGACAGTGGCGCGGGTACTGCGGCGAAAACTCGCGTGCTGGTGGAATCAAGTAATGGGCATCAGCGCTGGGCTACTGTAGGCGTTTCCAGCAATATTCTGGAAGCTTCTTATCAGGCAGTTGTCGAAGGGATTGAATACGGTTTGCTGTTGGGAGCAAGGCGAAATGACAGGCGAAACCCCTCTCCTACAAAGATATGACCAATCCCGTAGCGCAGGCATCTCGCCTGCTCAATGTCCTAAAAAGAACAGGATCACTACTCATTCTCATCCTCAACCAGCTCACCTAGATACAGTTCTACAAACTTTTTAGCGGCGGCTGGCTCAATTCCCTTCAAAGCTTTAACAATATCTGCAACCGTCTCAGCGGTGGGATCGGCTCGTTCGTGAAACCAACGATTTACAATCGTTCTCTCGATGCCTAAAGCCACCGCTAACTTGTTCTGGCTGATACTGTAGGTTTCTAACGTCTGCTTGAGGGCTTGACCTGCTCTTCCCATGCCTCTAATCGTCTCAGAGGAGGATGATCTAGTAAATGTAAATTTATTTGTTCACATAACGTATGATTAAACTGTGAACTTACTTGTTAACGTTTTTGTCTTCTTTCCCAAGCAAGCGAAACATCTAGCGAAGGTGTTGGTGATTGGTTCTAACAAAGGTGTCAGCTGTAAGATTCTCACGCTGTACCGCTTGGGTTTTGCGGAGGTTAGCGAGTGGAGTCCGCTGTCAGCTGCTTCAAATCCTGGCGAGGTGATGAGTATCTTGAGGCGGCGGATTCCGATTAATTGAATCAGCGACAATAAAACTAAGTCACTGCGAGGTATAGGCAAATGGTTCTATCTGCCCAGGAACTAGAAGAGATGATGCCTGATGCTACCCAGCTGTATAGCGATGAGCCAGAAATGGAAAGTTCCTTACACTATATGCAACTGCTGTTGCTCGTCAGCTGTCTAGAATGGCTGTGGCGTGACAGAGAAGATTTTTTTATCGGTGCCAATCTCACAATATATTTTAGTCGCCAACAACTGCGAAATCGCGATTTTCGCGGCCCTGACTTTTTCTTAGTCAAGCAAACCCAAAAGCGTCCTCGCAATGCTTGGGTTGTTTGGGAAGAAGATGGCAAGTATCCCAATTTGATTATCGAGTTGCTATCAACTTCTACCGCTACGACAGACCGGACTTTAAAGAAAGATTTGTATCAAGACCGCTTTCGTACACCGGAATACTTTTGGTTTTCCCCAGATACGCTGGAATTTGAGGGCTGGAGGCTGATGGGGAATCGGTATCAGGAAATTGCCCTTAACGACATGGGCTGGGGTTGGAGTGAGGAACTAGGCTTGTATCTGGGTGTGGAACAAGGGCAACTACGTTATTTTACTCCAGAAGGCGATCGCGTACCGACACCAGAGGAAGCAGCTCAAGAAGCAATCCAAAACGCTCAACAAGCTCAAGCCCAAGCTCAACAAGCTCAAGCGGAATTAGAACAAGAACGCCTTCGCACTCAACTGCTGGCTGAACGATTGCGATCGCTTGGTCTAGATCCAGATTAATATCTCTGGAAAGATGACGGCACAATAACTGACAATGCTTTCGGGATAACTCGGAATCGTGCTGGCGTTTCGGTTGTGCGTTCGCCATCAGTGTTGATTGGGTAAGGCTTGCGAGTATGTAACTCGATGTCTTTGCCGCTAATAGTTCTCACTCCCTTACCCTTGACAGATTTACCCAATAATGCAGGTGGTATTAGCGGCAGCATTTCCCACCAGTGCTGAATTTCCAAGCTATGCAGATCCAGCCGTTGGTCGTCAATGGTGGCATCATCGGCAATCACCAAGCCACTGCCGTAATACCGACCATTGGCCACAGTAATCTGCAAGGTTTTAAACTCGATAGATTGGCCATCCGACAGAACATCTACCCAAAACGGTCGCACTGTCCAGATTACCTGTAACGCGGTGACAATATAGGCTAAAACTCCCCAATGCCGCTTTAATTTTTTGGAAACTCGGCGATTTACTTCCGCACTCAGCCCAAGACTTGCAATATTAAAAAAATACTGACCATTCACCCAGCCCAAGTCAATTTGGTGAACTTGACCACTGGCAATAATTTTACAAGCTTCTGGCAATGACTGGGGAATGCCGAGGGTTCTGGCAAGATTATTGGCTGTACCTAAAGGTAGAATTCCTAAAGGTAAATCTGTATCTAACAATCCCTCCACAGAGGCATTGACACTGCCATCTCCACCTCCAACAATGACCATATCAACCTGTTGGCGGTATTGCCGGATCAATTCCGAATACTGTTTGGGGTTTTCACTGTGTGGCTCCAGCAATTCAAAGCCTAGGTGTTGCAATTGTTGCATTGCTTGCTGCCGAGCGTTGTAACCGCGTCGAGACTTAGGATTAATTAATAGTAATGCCCGCTGACTCATCTGCATTTTTTAAGGCAATCAGTCGTAGGAGAAAGAAATCACCGCCATCCTTCAAGCCTCAAGTATATGATTAGGGTTGCAGCATCAGGTAGTATTTATTATGTGGGGAAGCTGCAAATCGCTCAAGCAGGGTTAGATTTTTCCCGGTTAAATTTCTCAAACAGGCTAGGGGCAAGGATTTCCCAATCCAAAATTGAGATTTAACAATCCAAAATCAAAAATTCAAAATCCAAAATCGATTGGCGGGTGGTAGTAATTACCGTACATTAGTCCCAAAAAGACTTGCCAGAATGCACCATTTTACGCTACAAGAGATAAGGATTGCTTCCGCGAGCGCACCGAACTCCACGCAATAAAAAGAAGCGGGAAGCTTTTTCACTTTAGTATTTGCAAAACTGATTTCTACTATATGAGACAGCAAGTTATTCACCCAATGGTGAAAATGCAGCGTCAGGTGCATTCACTTGTAGAATCCAATATCCTCAAGCCCACTGATAGCCTCTGGAAAATTGCTTTCCTTTATGGCGATGAGTGGCCTCACTGGAAAAAAGAACTACTTGAATTTGACTTCACGATGCAAGATCCAGTCAGCGCCTTTTTAGAGGTGGAAGCCTGGGACGACGAGGACTAAAGGCAGGCGGTTAAAGCTTCAGACAGTTCTTTTGCTGTCTGATAGCGATCGCTTGGTCTGGGTTCTGTCGCCTTTTCAATCAGTTGCCGCACTTGGGGTGTAATTGTCGGCACCCCTTCTACATTAAATCGGTATCCCATACCCCGCCGTTGATAATACTTTTGGGGGCTTTCGCCGCTTAAAAGGAAAATCAGTGTCGGGCCAATGGCATATAAATCTGATTGGGTGACTGGCTGACCTCGGTCTTGTTCTGGCGCACTGTAATCTGGCGCACCGATGCGCGTCCCTGGAGGCGTGCCAATTTCTTTTACCGCCCCAAAATCTAAGACGACTATTTGATTGTCGCGGTAGCGCACCATCAAATTAGCGGGTTTAATGTCGCGGTGGATTAGGGGCGGGCTTTGGCTATGGATATAGCCCAAAATGTCGCAGGTTTGAATCATCCACTCAATTGCCTGATTGAGTAGGACTGGCCCTTTTTTATATATGCGTTTTTCTAAATCTTCCCCCTGGATTAGTTCCATCGCCAGGTATTTCTTGCCTTCTTCCACAAAAAAGTCATAATACTGAGGAATTCCGGGATGATTCAGGGTTTTTAGAGTGCGGGCTTCGCGTTCAAAGAGTTCTTTAGCTTTGGAATTTTGAGCCATGTCGGCGTTCATTTCCTTTAGCACCACTAAAGATGCGCCACGCGGACGTTGAGAGTCCAAAGCTTGATAGGTGGTTCCCATTCCGCCTTGTCCCAGCGTCCGCAAAACTTGGTAATGATGAATGAACCGCTGCACCTGAACCACAGGTTGACCGCAGTGAATGCAGAACAAATTACCAGGTGGATTGCCTTGGTGGGCGCAAGGGTTTAAGATTGGGGATAGGAGGGGCTTACGCCCTCCACCTAGCAGAATTCCTTTATCCCCCCCTTGGTTATAGGGGGGAATGAGGGGAAGCGGGACTGGCGCTGGGAGAGAGCTTGGAGCGATCGCATAGGATTGGGCGCTGATTTGAAATTTCAGCACTGGCCCCCCTCGCGCCAACTGGATCAGGCAATCATCAGATACAATTCCGTGGGACATCAGGATGCCATTAACAAAGGTACCATTCGTACCTTGATTAACTAGCAGCCATTGTCCGGACGTAGGAGTCCCATTACTGTTTGCTTCAGAATTGCCAATTCTCCGAAGTTCCAGGTGATGCCGGGAAACCATGCCATCATTGAGAACCACGTCATTATCAGGAGCGCGACCAATCCTAATGGTGTCGTGCTGGAATTCCCAATGCTCTTGGGGGGCGGATGACTGTGAATCTAGAAGGGTCAGCGTAACCATAATCATTTTGAGGTTTGCGGAGCCGTAGATTTCCGTTGCTCCGGAGTTTTGAGTTTTGTGCTTTAAGTCTTTAATTCAAAACTCAAAACCCAAAACCCCCAACTTTTAGAAAAGCTGCTGATGCTCCAGGTCGGGTCGCACTTTCGCCCGGATTACCACTGCTGTAATGTTATCGTGACCGTTGTGCTGATTGGCCAGATCAATCAATTGCATCAGCCCCTGATCCAGGTTAGCTCTGGAACTGAGGAGAGGCAACAAGTGAGTTTGCCAATGAGTTTCAAGCAGGTCATTATCTGATAGACCGTCGGAACATAGAATTAGCAAAGTATCTTCATTAAGTTCGATAAACTGGACATCAGGACGAACAAACTGTTCATCTCGCGGCCCCAAGGCTTGGGTAAGCTGGTAGGCATCGGGGCGAGAGTAGGCGAGCGTGGGTTCTACTCCTCGCTGTATTTCCCGTTGACCGACTTCGTGATCCACGGTGACTTGCTCTAAGCCGAGTTTGCGGCTGAGGCGATAGAGACGACTATCGCCGACGTGAGCGATCGCTACCTTAGTATCCTCCACCAACACCAACACCAGAGTAGTACCCATGCGGCCGCTGCCAGATCGGGCGTTTTGTTGGTTAGTATCGTAAATTGCTTTGTTGGCTAAATGTATCGCTTCACGGATGCTGTCTTCCGATGGCAGATGGTCTTGCCAATTAGCTTTGAAATATCGCTTCAGCGTGTCCACAGCCATCAATGACGCTACTTCCCCGCCAGCGTGACCCCCCATGCCATCGCAGAGAATGTATAAACCACGCGCCTGCACAGTGCGACCTAATGGAGTTTCCTGCTTCTTGACTTGTGTCTGGATGCCGAAGTTGTCCTCATTGTGTTCGCGTTGTCGCCCAATATCGGTGTAACCAGCATCATCGAGACTGAGCAACTGCATGGGTAGGATGATGGTGGGCATATCATCGCCCTCGCTGCTGTCTGCTGATGTGGGCAAATCCTGACGACTGATTTTTTGTTGTTGGTTGGATTCGATTTCACTAGCGATCTCTTCTAGACGCGATCGCACTTCTGAAGCTGTAGAAATCTTACTCCCGCGCAAATCCCGAAACAATTGATCCAAAGAATTAAATTGCGTTCGCTGGGACTGGTAGAATAACCCCTGCCACATTTGCCCTAGATCGTGTAACGTTATTGGCGTATCTTCTGATTCTGCATACAACCTTTGCAGACAAAGTATTTGGTCTTCATCCACCCGCAGATTCGACAATTCCAGCAAACTCTGACGCATCTGCCAGGGTTCCAGTGATGCCCACAATTTTGCCATCTCATCTAGCCAGTACAAAATCTGCAACATTGGCATTTGGGCATTTTTCCACAGCTCGATGAGCAGAGGCAATTCGGAGCGGTCTTCTAGTAGCACCACCGAAGTTTCATTTTCTTGCCACGCATCGTGAATTGCTGGCACAGTTGGGTAAAACTTATTGTGTAAATCCAAATATGCTCTAACTATGCCCGGAATGCTTTTGGCGGAGAGAGTGTCTTCTGAAGCTGTCGTAGATTCTGACGTTGCACTATCAACGACAGCTTCCAACAAAGACTGTTGAAACGGTTGAGTATCCAAAACTCTCACCATGACCTCAGTGACTCCGGAATTTTGAGGCGGACTATCCAGCAATTGATAACGCTTTTGCTGGTCTAAATATGTTTGTTCTGGTGGCTTTGTTTCTTTGTCTGTTTCTGGAATACTGCTATCAACGCTCTGTTGATCATCAGAACTTTCCTCAGCCGGACTTAAGTCAATTGCTTCATTTACTCCCAACGGTTGTGTTTGGTCATCAGATGATGAAACAGAAACCGCTGGTGATACTGGAGATGCAGTTGAGGTCAAATCGAGAGTGTCTTCTGTGGTCTCTACAGATGCAGGTGATACCTCTACCTTGGGGGTATCCAGTAGCGGGACTGTAGTAATGTCTTCCTGTTCTACAATAATTTCTGCTGGTATTGTCTGAACGACTGAGACATCAGATGACGGCTGTATTGTTTGAGTTGTAGAAACAATTTCTGCAACCTTATCGGCAGAATCCGCTGACGCTTCTGAAGTTGCTTGTGGGACAACTGACAATTTTGGCTCGATAGAAAGAATCGCCCACCTGACAGTTCCCGTCTCCTCACCACAATTGGGGCAAGTTTCTAGATTAAAAGGCACATGAGTAGTGCATTGAGGGCAAACTTTGTGGGTTAGGGAAGTTCCACATTTTTGACAAAACTTGTTGGTATTGGGGTTTTCAAATTGACACTGGGGACAAACAAGCATGGCGGAACTTCCTCAATTCCCTTGTGGTGTGTTGAATGGAAACAAAGACAAACTAACTGCTTTTCTAGTTTGCCATGTCGCACTCGAAGCTTCCAACCTCATTAGGCAGAAGTTTCTAGTATGCGTCAATAGACTTTGATGGAATGGCATTGGCTGGTTGAAAGGAAAAAATAAATTTCCGGCTTAAAGCTAAAGTAGGCTAAACTTTCAACTCCTTGAAACGGGTTGTCAGTTATCAGCCTCGTAGATGCCCAGGGGCTTCTCGAAGAGTCCTTTATTGTAGGGCATGCCATTCGACTTTGACGCAATAGGCAAGCATAGCACCCGATGAGATATGCCTAAACTATAAGTTTTGCTTTTGCGCGATCACGCTAGATAGAATCTAGCAACGGCTTTGCAGTCTAGCTACTACCTAGAGGTGTGCTTGACAGTTGTTCACCGATCGCTGACAACTAACAACTACTTAATGCGACTACCATTAGTCTGACATAGCTTCTTTAATAGTTCTAGCTCAACTAAGCTTAAATCCCGCCACTGTCCGGGGTCTAGACCAACAATACTCAGATGAGCGATCGCTACTCTCACCAGTCGCAAGGTCGGAAACCCCGCCGCCGCCGTCATCCGCCGCACCTGGCGATTCTTTCCTTCAAACAAAGTCATCTCTAACCAAGCTGTCGGCACATTTTTCCGAAATCGAATCGGCGGATCTCTCGGTGGTAGCGATGGTTCTGCTGGCAACAACTGCACCTTTGCCCGTCGCGTCCGGTAATCTTGAATAACTACACCTTGACGCAAACGCTCCAGAGCATCTTCATCCGGAATCCTTTCCACCTGCACCCAGTATGTCCGAGGATGCCCAAATCGAGGATTACTCAAACGATGCTGCAACTGTCCATCATTAGTCAACAGCAGCAATCCTTCACTATCATGGTCAAGACGACCCACCGGGTAAACATCCGGCACCGGGATATAATCCTTTAGCGTACTACGCTTAGCTTCTCCGACGCTATTGTCCGTGAACTGCGTTAATACACCATAAGGCTTGTAAAAAAGCAAATATCGGTAGTCAGGAGTCATTGGGGATTGGGGATTGGGGGTTGGCGAGAAACCCAACAAACGTAATCGGTTTCATTCTTCAAAAGAAGCCTACTCAATTTCTGACAACTGGCATATCAGACATATCCGAAAATTAGGTTTTGACCCTTGATCTATCAGGGTTCTAGGTTAATTAGCGGATAAGTTTATTAGTGTGCTGGGTTTCGTTCTTCAACCCAGCCTACGAAATTTCTGACAATTAATTGATTTTGACCCGGAAGCGGATAAAACCAAAGTTATTGCCAGAAGTGTTAGAAACATTACCCAAATTCAAAATAACTGCACCATCAGGGTTATTTTGACTAGGACAAGCATTACCCTGAGGTAAAGGAGTTAACGGTGAGAAAAATGTCCCTGCATCTGTATCCGTCGCATTAGTCACCGAACCCGTTGTCCCGGCTCGATTTAACGAAATTCCGGCACCAACTCCAAAACTATTAGGGACAAACGTTGTCCCAGATGGAATCAGGTCGCAGAATCTAACATTGTTAACTGAGCCAGTACCATCAGAGAGGAAATAGATGGTGTAGTCTACCTCATCACCGCTTGTCAAAGGTGTTTCTTCTCCCAACTTACTCACTCCGATGGGCAACAGTTGAGAAAAGCCGGGAACATTGTCATTGGAATCAGCCGGATCATCCACAAATTGACCGAAATTGATACCCCCCAGCGGTACACCGCCTCTGGTGGCATTTGTAATTCGCTTGATCAAACGCAGACGCGGTGATGGTGGGGAAGCGATGACCAGCACAGTAGGTTCATCATCTCCAGGATCGGCTAAGTTGCCAAGATTAACTCCATCATCTAATAGCTGTGGCACATCGTTTGCTCCTGCTACAGCATCTGTCAAAGAGTTATTGACGGTTCCGCCTGTGGATGTTGCACTGGCTTGGTTGCTAATTTGGGCATCAGCCCCTGCCGTTATAGTGGCACGGAATGCGATCGCTATCCTGCCGCCACCTGCATTCAGTTGACCTCTAGTGGTGGGATTGGTAAGGTTTGTGTCGGTTGTGCCGTTGTAGCTGGGGTTTTCGGTTACTGTTGTCCCAGTTGTCGTAAAGCTATAACTGCCGGGAACAAACCTCAACTGGCTGGGGTTGATGCTGTCAATCGCTAAGAAGTTGCTAACGGCATCTGTGGGGTTAGTGTTGATGTAAGTGATGGTGTATTCTATTACATCGCCAGTGGTTATAGTGCCACTGCCATCGGTGTCGGCGAACAGACGGACGGATTTGGAACCGCTGGGGGAAACAGGGTTAACAAAGTTAATAATGGTGGGGTCAGCACTACCTTGATTGGGTTGGTTGACGTTACCGCCAGAGCCAATATTACCGGGATTGCCTGGATTATCTCCGGAACCGGGTGCGGTGGGGTTGGTGGAGTTACTGGCATCAGAAAGTAGGGGTGTGCCGTTATCTCCAGCGTAGTTAGCGCGTGCTTGGTTAGTAATCGGATTAGCGGCCCCTGGTCTGAGACGGGCGTTAAATCTTAGGGTTACGGTGGCACCAGGGGGTAGGGTTCCTGGTTGGGTTAATGTCACAGGGTTGCCTGTGCCGTTGAAGTCGCTACCTGGCAGACTTGCAGCAAGGGCAAGACCCTCTACAGTTATGGTATTTCTTAGCACCAGCAACTGAACGGGAATTACGTCGCTGATGACTAAGTTATTGATGGGACTCGATGTGGGATTTCTGACGATGATCGTGTATTGAATGTCATCGCCGATGGTGAGTGAGGTGGTATTGTCGTTGTCGCTGACAAAGCGGACGGATTTGTTGAGGGTGGGGACGGAAAGTAAGCCGATGGTTAATCCGGTGCGATCGCTTGGCCCTGTATCGCCGTAGGGGGATTGATTAATGCTACCTGGCGGAGTGATCGCATCGGTGGGTACTCCGGCAGATGGGAATCCGGGTGCGGGAGAGGACGCGATCGCTTGGTTAAATAAATTTCCGGTAACTCCACTATTAACGGTGGCATCTACGGTGACGGTAATCGTGCCATTGGGCGCTAGAACAGCCCCAGCCGCGAGTAAAGTAGGTGCGTTCGTTCCGTTATAACTTGGGTTTACTGCTGCCACTGTACCGCTTCCAGAAGGGGTTACAGTAGGCGTTGCCGCGAGAGTCAATCCAGCAGGTAAGACATCGTTGATTTGGAAACTATTGGCAGCCCCGGCACCAGTATTGGTGTAAGTAATTGTATAGCGGACGCGATCACCGGTCGTCACCGAACCCGTACCATCTGCATCGGTAGCTATAGCGACAGCTTTTGTCCCCGAAACCACAGGCGTTGCCACCACCGTCAACAATGTCGGATCGTCATCCCCAGTATTGCCCTGGTTTCCTTGATTAGTTCCATCATCCAATCCCTGGGGCAAATCGCTAGGCCCTGCTACCGCATCTGTAATCGAAGGACTCAATCCTCCCACTGATGTTGCACTCGCTTGGTTGGCAATCGTCGTATTCGCCGCCGCCGTCACCGTAGCACGGAACTTGATGACCACCTGTCCGCCTCCTGAACCTAACGCCCCTGTGGGGTCAGCGTTGGTGAGGTTCGTGTCGGTTGTGCCGTTGTAATTGGGGTTCCCCGTCACCGTTGTTCCAGTTCCAGAGAAAGTAAAGCTGTAACTGCCCGGAACAAAGGCTAACCCACTGGGGAGAGAGTCAGTTGCTAGAAAGTCAGTAATAACGTTGCTTGGATCGGAGTTCGTATAGATAACAGTGTATTCCACTACATCGTTTGTGGTCAAAACACCATTGTTGTCAGCGTCCGTGAATATACGTACAGATTTAGTTCCATTAGGTTCAAACGGGCTGACAAAATTGATGATCGTGGGGTCGCTAGGACTGCTGTTGGGCTGGCTGACATTGTTGCCTGTGCCAACACCAGGATCGCCCGGATCGTTGTTAGTACCGGGTGCCGTCGGATTATTGCTGTCACTGGCATCTGTAAGTACAGGATTGCCACCATCGCCTGCGTAGTTTACTCTGCCTTGGTTAGTAATAGGACTAGCAGATCCTGGTTTGAGGCGGGCGTTGAAGGTAAGAGTCACGGTAGCACCCGCTGCCAGGGTTCCGAGATTGGTTAAGGCAACTGGATTCCCGGTGCCATCGAAATCATCGTTAGGCAGGCTGGAGGCGACTGTAAAACCTCCAGAAACATTGATGGTATTTCGCAGCACCCGCAACTGAACCGGAATCGCATCGCTGATGACTAAGTTATTGATAGGACTTGATGTAGTATTTCTAACAGTGATGGTATATTGCAGGTCATCGCCGATAGTAAGTGTTTGGGTGCCGTCGTTGTCGGTGACAAAGCGGACGGATTTGTTTGCCAGGGGTACGGGGACGGCACCAACTGTAATACCCGTGGGATCGGTAGCACCATTATTGGGGTATGGAGTCTGGTCGATGTTACCTGGTGGCGTGCTGGCATCGGTAGGCACTCCACTAGGCGGGAATCCGGGGGCATCTGAGGTGGCAGTAGCTTGATTGAATATGTTGCCAGTAGCACCACTACTAACAGTAGCCTCTACAGTTACGGTGATGGTGCCATTTGTTGCCAGCACTGCCCCAACATCGAGTAGAGTATTTGTCCCAGCACCGTTGTAAGCTGGATTTACGGCGGCATTGGTACCAACTCCCGTTGGGGTGACGGTGGGTGTCCCAAATATGGTTAAACCAGCAGGGAGAGGATCGACTATTTGGAAATTAGTAGCAGCAGCTGAGCCTGTGTTGGTGTAGGTAATTGTATAACGAACGCGATCGCCCGGAGTAAGCGAACCTGTTCCATCTACATCTGCTGCTAGTGCTACAGATTTTGTCCCAGCAACAGCAGCAGCAGCACCAATAGTTGTGGTGTCAGTAGCTCTGTTGTTGTTCGCTCCTTGGCGAGTGGGATCGTTGGGGTCGGTGACATCATTGGGTCGCAACACAGTGGCGGTGTTGCTTAGCGTTCCTGAAGCAGAGGGAGAAATCGTACCCGTCACAGTGTAAGTGGCGATCGCTCCATTGTTGAGATTCACGGTCGTGTTAATATCCCCAGAACCACTAGCAGCAACGCAGCTACCAGTACCGGAGGTAATTGCACAACTCCAAGTCGGGTTAGCGATTGTATCTGGAAGGTCGTCAATGACAGAAGCTCCCGTCACATTGCTGGGGCCGTTATTTGTAACTGTAATGGTGTAAGTAATAGCACTGCCAGAAATGACGGTAGTTGGAGTGCGAGTTTTGGTAATTGCCAGGTCAGCTTGGCGAATTAAAATTCGATTTTGAAGGCTTGTTGCTGACGAGGGGAAGTACGCCCAGGTATCCATCCCCCTTCTGTCGCCGAAATTACTACTCCATTTGTGAGCGCCTCCCGAACTGTCAACGCCAGCTAAGCCACTGCGGGGAGTTGGGGGAGTGCCATAACATCCAGCAGCACCAGCATCTGGCGGCGGTGGTGGTGGTGGCTCTGGCGGTGGGGGTGCTGCGGCACACAAACTGTAATCGTAAGTATTGCTGCCGTTGTAGTTGTATCTGTCGTTATAGTAAACAACATTGGGATTAAGACCGGCGGGAGTAATGCGCTGGATTATCAGACCGTTAGGGTTGTTTTCTGGATCTAGGATGGGAAAATGGGTTTCTCCAGCAAATAAGCTAATTTGGGCATCGTAAGCGGTCGCTCCAGCAGGGACGGGAATTCCATTAGCGTCCCTCCCATCCCAAGGAACAGAATTTGGCCCGGCACCTGCCGAACCAACCAGGATGCGATCGTCAGCATCGCCATAGATCCCGTTGTTATTGAGATCCAGCCTGATTTGGTAGCTTCCGGGTGCGGAAGCATTGAAGGAAAATTGACCGCCTAACGGCGATGTTCCTGCTGCATTAGGCGTTCCTTCATTTCCCGTAAATGCAAAATTGCTAGCCGTTGGTGGGGGTGCTGTCGTCGGATTGAGCCACGTTGTGCCGCTTCGTGAAGTTGCCGTTTGGGGCATTGCATTATTAGGAATGTTAAAGAAAAGCTTATGGGTTCTGTCTGTAGGTGTGTCTGGCTGGTTGGGGTTGCGAAAGGTAATGCCAGGAGGTAACGTGCCAGGATTAGCACCCGTCAGTTGAATGGATTGAAAAAGTGGGTTGCCGCTAGTATCTGTAAACCCTTGCTCATCTGCAAAAAAGGTGAATCCAAAGGGATCGAGTCCATTACCATCGACTCGATATTGATAGCCGTCTCTAGTAAGAACTACAAGTGCAGAACTGAAAGAGCGACTGTTACCTCCCATGTTTAGAGCTAAATAATTGGCATACGCTCGTCCAGTAACGGGTGTACCCACAGTAGCGGGTGGATCCACAGCATCTCGCACGGTGACATCCCAAGCAGCGACAAACGTATCAGCAGCGGTCTGAGCTAACCAGTTAGCATTGGCAGCAGAAGGGGTTGGGTTCGTAGGAAGACTGCCAGGACTGGGGCTGACAAAATCAATTTCCCAAATTCCAGATCCAGCAGCTGTAGTCTGAGCATCAGTAACTGTACAGGGAACGAAGCCGCCGCTACCCGGATTAGGGTTAGGGCCAGCAACCTCTTGCGCCCGGTTGGCGATAAAACCTGCTCCACCACAACTACCAGCTGTCCCGTTGGGCGATCGATAGTTAATCGTACCCGAACCAATTCCGACGGCACTGGAGCCGAGATCGATAGTTTCTCCTGACTGGACGTAAACTTTAATGGTGGTTCTGCGGGGTACTCCGGCAATAAATGCTGAAGCGTTAGTGCTGTATTCCAAATAGGGTCTGTTACCACCACTAGAAGTCAAGTTGACACTGCCTTCCCCATAAGCCGATTGTGTCCAGCTGCTCGCTGCCGCCATCAGAAATGCCAGAGTGCCAATCAGATTAACTTTTTGCTGCTTGGAGACGCTGTACAAGGAAGTTCCTACTCTAGGAACACCTGAGATAGATTTAAAAAATAAGTTCATAGCTAGCTTTTTAAAAATTCGACGATATACATAACTAGCGCAGTATTTATAACAAATTTCGCTAGGCTATTTGAATCCCAGATATTCAGCAACAGTTAGCAACAGCTAACTGTAATTATTGAGTTTATTTACCCATTTGGGTTTTTCTTTAGATAGATGGGACAAAGGAAATAATAGCACTTTCAAAGGTTCAAAAGTGCTAAAAGCAGAATGATTGGCAACTCCAGATCGTTAAATTTCTTTAACTTTCAGTTATAAAAGAATCATTACTATAAACTCAGTATTTATAACCAAATAGAGATAGAATTGCCATCATTTGAAGCCTCTATTTACATTCTGCTTTATTGGTTAGTTCAATCCGCAGTTATTGAAGCTGAGATTTACAATTTACTCAATTAACTTTGACGCGGAAGCGTACAAAACCAAAATTGCTACCACTTTGATTAGAAACATTACCCAGGTTAACAATTGCGGCCCCATCAGAATTAGGTTGGCTAGGGCAAGCATTACCCGCAGGCAAAGGAGTTAAAGGTGCGAAAAATGTCCCTTCGTCTGCATCTAAAACATTAGTTCGGGGAGCAACAGTCCCGGATTGATTCACGGAAATTCCGGCACCAGCTCCAAAACTGTCAGGGATAAACGTTGTCGCAGCCGGAACCGGATCGCATAGTCTGACATTGTTAGCTGGAGCAGTACCATCAGAAAGGTAATAAATGGTGTATTCCACCTCATCGCCGCTTTGCAACGATGTCTCAGAGGCTAACTGGGAAACTCCTACTGGCGACAATTGCGACCAGCCAGCAGCGTTATCATTGTCATCAGTTGGGTCATCCACAAAGCTTGCAAAGTTAACCCCGCTAAGCGGCACACCACCCCGACTAATTGATGTAATTCTCTTCACCAAACGCAGACGCGGGTTTCCAGCATTTCCACCTACGTTGACTACAGTTGGTTCATCATCCGCAGGGTTAGGAAGATTCCCCTGGTTATTACCGTCATCTATGACTTGAGGCAAGTCGCCTTCATTTTGTGCAGCATCGCTGACAGATAAATCCACGGTTCCACCTGTAGATGTAGCAGTAGCTTGGTTAAGAATCTGCGTACCAGCTGGCGCTGTGATCACCGCTTGGAACTTGATAACCACCTGAGAGCCATTTCCACCCAAATTTCCCAAAGATGTTGGGTTCGTCAGGTTCTGGTCAGTTGTGCCGTTGAAATTAGGATTTCCTGTCACCGTTGTTCCAGCACCAGAGGCGGTAAAGCTGTAACTGCCAGGAACGAAACGCAACTTGCTGGTATCGATGCGGTCAGTCACTAGCAAATTGGTGACTGGAGTAGGAGCGCCATTAAAGTAGGTGATGGTGTATTCAACAATATCCCCAGTCGTCACAGAACCGCTAGCATCTGCGTCGTTGGACAGACGAACTGATTTGACTCCAGTCGGCGTAACTGGGTTGGGTTGAATAGTTGTAGTACTGGTTGACGTATTGTTGTCAGGATTGGGGTCTGTGACATCATTAGGTCGCGTGACCGTTGCCGTGTTGGTCAATTCCCCTGATGGGGTAGTGGGAGAGATGGCACCTGTGACGGTATAGGTAGCAACAGCCCCGCTATTGAGATTTACCGTAGTGTTGATAGCATTCCCCGTACCGCTAGCTTGACCGCAACTACCAGTCCCGGTTGTAATAACGCAAGTCCAAGTTACTCCAGTGATTTGAGCGGGAACAGTGTCTGTCACTGTTGCTGCTGTGACGTTAGAGGGGCCGTTGTTGGTGACGGTGATGTTGTAGGTAATGGGACTACCTGCAACGACTGGGTTAGTCACCAGTGTTTTTTGAATTTGCAAATCGGCTGCTGATATCCTGATGCCTGTTTCAAGAGCAGTCACCGTAGACGGGTAGTATGTCCAGGTATCAATGCCTCTGTTATCACCAAACAGGTTAGTAAACCCATGAGCGCCATTATTACTGGAAATCCCTCCCAAAGCGTTCACAGGACTAGGCGCTCCGGGAACCTGTTGATTATTGGTTAAAGGAGCGTCGTTATAGTAGACCTCAAAAGGGTTCGGAGTCGGTAGCGTTGCCACATTTGGCTCATTGAGTCGCTGGATAATCAGACCTTCGGGGTTGTTTTCTGGATCTAGAAACGGAAAATGAATTTCACCTGCACTGAGTACGATTTGCGCTCCGTAAGGGATATCTCTAGCAGAAACATTCACTCCATTGGCATCTAAGCCATCCCAAGGTACAGTGTTGACCCCAGACTCTGCCACACCAACCAGTACGCGATCGTTGGCGTTGCCGTATGTACTGTCTCCGTTGAGATCGAGAACAATTCTGAAACTGCCTTGTGAGGGAGTGTTAAAGCTGAAAGTACCTCCCAAGGGGTCAGTAGTACCAGCTTGACCGCTAGTCCCCTCTGTGCCTGTAAATGTAAAATCAGTGGGAGTAGGGGGTGCTACGGCTGGTGTTAGTAGCCATGTGCGACCGCCACTAGCTGGACTTATGGGTGCTTCCAGGGGCAGGCTAGGACTGGTGGGTCGATTAAAGAAGATTTTATAGGTGACATCTGTCCCGAAATCTGGCTGATCCGGGTTATATACATTACTTCCTGCAAGCGGAACAGATTGGTAAATCGGACCGCCGGTTGGAGTTGGTGTGAAACCTTTGTTATTGGCAAAGAAGATAAATCCAAAAGGGTCAAGACGGTTCAGGTCGATTCGGTACAGATAGCCTTCATCGGTGAGAATCACGGCTTCGGATTGGAGACTTCGCCCATTGGCTCCCAGGTTGAGTGACAGATAATTGGCATAGGCTCGACCGAGGATAGGTTGATTTCCGTTGGCAACTGTGACATCCCAGGCTGTCACAACACCAGTATTCGGCTGAGTCCAGTTAGCTTGAGCAGGGACTGGAGGTGGGTTGTTACTAATGGCAGCATTAGTAGGATTTGGGCTGACAAAATCAATTTCCCAAATTCCAGCTCCGGCTGCGGTAGTCTGAGCCGGCGTAATGATGCAGGGAGTGTAGCCTGCGGGATTGAGCGGCGCAGGACCAGCAACCTCTTGCGCTCGGTTGACAATCTTACCGATACCTGCATCACAAGAAGTGAAAGTAATGCTATTGGGCGCCCTATATCTGATCTCGCCAACTCCAACTCCAATGGCACTGGAACCAAGATAGATGGTTTCCCCTGGATTAGCAAAAACTCTAATTCTGCTTCGACGCGGTATTGGAGTATCCAGAAATGTAGCCGCTTCATAATATTCCAGGTAAGGGCGATCGCCTGGGTTATCGGTCAGTTCCCGGCTGCCTTCAGCATATGCAACTTTACTGGCAGCACTAATAGCACAGATGGCAAGGGCAAGGCTACCGCAAAGACGACTCCAGCGGCTAAGGGGCGTTTGATTTGTTGGGGAATGCGGGTAAAGTTTCAACATCAAACTAACAGTTTCCTCACACTTGGTCTGGCAATATCATCAAAAAGTACAAGGCTCTCATAAAGAATTATTTTTTTCTTTTGCATGAGAGCATGAGAGCCTTTTTCCTACTCCAACTGCAAATCTTGTTCTTGAACAAACAGATCGATACCTCTAGCATCTCTGAAGATAAATTCGACGCGACGGTTACGGGCATGATCTAGACGGCTTCTTCCAACTACTCGCGGCTGACTTTCGCCCAAAGCGCGAATCGTCATTCGTTCTGGGGGAATTCCCTGACGCAGTAAGTAATTTCTCACAGCGATCGCGCGTCGATTTGATAAGTTCAGATTATAAGCATCGCTGGCTCTGGGATCGGTGTGTCCCCGAAGTTCAATGACGATTTGGGGATTTTCTCGTAAAACGTGGGCAATTCGGTTGAGAATTCTGGCACTCTCTGGACTCAGGGTCGCTTTATCGAGGGCAAAGTGTACGTTGGTGGGGACACTTATTCTGATTGGTTCTGGCGGTGTGGGTTCTGGTTCTGGTTCTTCCGGCGGTTGCTGTACTACAGGCGGGACAGGCTCGGTGGTACATTGAGGAATTGCCCCCAGTCTGCTTCGCAAGATATTGCTGCTGGTGAAGTTGGTGGTGGAAGAGAGGTTTACCCGGTCGCCTCCTGGTGAGACGATTTCAGCATTGGCGGCGGCTTCAGAGGTGCCGTATTTTGGGATGGTAGCGATCGCGCTTACTAATTCCCCTGGTTGCATCTCTACACTGGCGCTAAATTTCCCCTCTTCATCCGCTACAACTCTAGTCAAGGGTTCGCTTAAAGGGCCATAGGATATCCCGGCTTCTTTCTGAACCAGATAAATTGACACCTCTGAACCCGGATCAGCCGTGCCTAAGATATTAGTTGTAGTACCTACCGTATAAAATTCGGAACTGATAAATTGCGGGGCATTTATGGCAGAGTTGCCTGTATCAAGACGACGATTTTTGGAATTGCGTAGTGGGTTGGGGCCGTCTCCCCGTTGGTAGGCTTGTACGTTCACATTTTCCTGTGCTACTAAGTCAATGCTTAGACCTTCTAAGTTATTAAAACGATTGCCTAGGATGATGTTGCGATCGCTCTTAGGATAAGCCGCCACTACAACACCAGCGCCAGTTTGATTGCTAATTTGATTATTATTCACCTGGTGGCCATCTCCCATCAGATAAACTCCTGCCCGACGAAAGCGGCGACCATTATATGTAATCTGGTTATCGTTAATCTGCGCTGCGCCTTCCGGCTTGAACAAATAGACACCACTACCATCGTTTCCGCAAATCAAATTTGAGTTAATTTGAGCTTTTTCAATCTCTCCTTCCAATCGGATAGCATCCGGCATTCCAGCAATTCCATTACCAACAATGATGTTTTCTGTAACCTGCAAATTGTTGGCTTTTACAGCGCTAATTATCCCGCTACCGTCGTGGTAAGAAATTCGGTTTCGTCGGATTGTTGTCCCTAAGCTGTTAAACACATATACCCCAAATGCCGAAGTAGTTTGAGGCACTTTTTGATCTAATGGAATCCCTAACCAGTTGTTCTCAATTACTACATTTTTTGGAGCATTTTCCGGTGTCTGTCTTCCTTGGTCGCCAACAACAGCAACAGACTGAGGACTATCAATGAAAATATCTGCTGGTGGTAAAGTGGCAGTAGCCTCAAGACGGGACGTGAAACCGTAAAGACTCAAACCGCGAATTGTCACCCTATCAGCAACAATTGTTAAGCCGCGAAATACCTCTCGATCGGCTGCGGGAGTTATTGTAACAGAAGGAATTGGAATTGCAATTTCCGCAGTTGCAGATTTTTCGGCATCATACCCCGGTTGGGTTGTACCATCTATCACCAATCCCGGAGAGGATAGGGGTGGCAAAACATCAACTAGGCGGATAGTAGTTTCTGAGGCTGGCAAATCAAAGGCAATTAGCGTATTGCCATTAATAGGTGAAACCAGCGTTTGTTCAGTGCTACTCAGACGCTCTAAGGGCAAACTTCCATTGGCAATCTCAATAGCTTCGCGCAAAGTAAGAGCGCTATCAGGGTTGACTGCTCCATCCTGATTACTATTAACAACAATCCTAAAATTGGCTGCTTGAGTAGTTCCAGTGAAAGGCAAAAAGCAAAAGTAACTCGGCAAAAGAAAGAAGGTAAAAATAGTTTTCTTTTTCATGTTTCTTTTTACTTTTGACTTTCTGTTGCTACAGGTTGTACTAAAGATTCTTGCTGCTGGGGTGGTGCAACTTTTTGTCGCCCAAAGCCGCCAAATAGCTCGTTTACCTTCAGCGTCAAACCGAAATAAATCCCACCATCTGACCGATAGCCGCTAAAATCGCGATCGTCCACACTACCAAAGCTATATCCCAACGAAGCTCGCAAATCAGGCGTTACATAATAACCCGCTTCTACAGCAAAACCTGTTTCGTTGAAATTCACATCCGGCTGACCAATCCAGCGTCCTTCTCCCGCTATATCCCAGCGATAGCCCAATCGATAAGTCACCCGCATTTGTGTTAAAAACACGATGGAAGAATTGCTGAAGTTGTTGGATAAATAAGTTTCGCTTTGGCGCACCGCCCCTTTACCGTAAAATTCCCACCGCCAGGAAGGAGCATATATCGCCTCAGCAGCAAAAACGTGATCTGTGTATCCCGTACCAGTTCCTAACAGCAATGTTTCAGGAATTGTTGAAGGATTACGGCGATATTCATAGCTGAGTAAAGCGTTAAATTTATCCGAAACTGGGTTGCGGTAAGCCATGCCCAGCTTGATATCTACCGTATCTCCCAATGCCCGTAATAATTGGTTTGCGCCATTGGCTTGTTGATAGCGGAACAAAGCAGTTAGAGAAGGTGAAAGTTTCCCAGCAGCACCCGCAGCGATAACAGTATTGTTACCACCAGATCCGGTACGATGTTCGACGCGGGCGGATGCTTGGAAGTTGGGGTTATCAGTGTATTCCAGTCCCACACTGTAGGCATCGCCGCCGATAATCCCTAAAGCAGAGGCACTTTGACCTGTGGCATAGGGTTGGGCAAATCGTTGTCCAGCAGCAGTGCGCCCAAATTGGTCGCTGAAGATATGCTCGTAACCAAGCAGGACTCGTAAACCTGGGGCGATTGCCCAGGTATGATTTAAACCGACGGCTCCCTGACCAGTGATGCTGTTGAAGCCGCTAATAATCGAGTAGCGACCTGTGATGGAGGTGTTTTCGCCTAGTTTCTGTTCGACGATTGTGTCTATGCTGCTAATCGAGTCGCGCCCAAATACTCTTGTATTTACAAATTGGTGGGCGAGTCGCAGGCTAACGCCTTTCATTACCTCGTAGTCGAGTCCGAAAGTAGTGCGATTGGGATAAAGCGGGTCGCTGTCGTCTAGGTTTAGCTCGTTTTGGGCGCGGAAGGTGAGGGCGCGACTCAGGGGAATGTTGGCGCGGGAGACGATTTGGCTGGCATCACTGTCGAAGGTATCGCCAAGGCGATCGTCGCGGGAGCGATTGACGTATTCTAGGCTGAGATCGGCAGCACCAAATCTTTGCAAAACCCCTGCGCGGATGGTGGTGAGGGAGTTATCGACTCGTTCTCCTGGGATGGGTTGGGGTTGGGGATCGAAGATGTCGAAAAAGTTGATCCTTTCGGCGGGAGCAATGCCAAAGTTAATTTCGTGGTCGTAGCTAGCACTTACCTGGATGCTGGTAGTAACTTGGGTCGCGACGCTAGCGCCGTATCTAGTTTGTCCGGGGGTGAAGCTGGTGGTAGCGTTGTTGGCAAAGCCTTCTTCCACCGAACGGTAATAACCACGGGCTAAGATAGTACGAGCGATCGCACCATATGCTTCCAATCGATAGGCATTCCCTGTCACATTCCCTAAAAAGGGATTGTTGTTCCTTGAGTGGGCATATTCCCCAACAATTTGCCCGTCTTTCCCCAAGGGGACTAGGAAATCTGCCCCATACAGTTCAAAATCTTGCGCCCCTTCGTCTTGTCGCCAATAACTCGCCCCCAGCCAACTTTGTTGCCCAAACTCTTGCGAGAAATTATATTGCAAGCGCCCAGCATAGATATTCGTGCTGTCCCCTGGTGTAGCTTCATGCTGGTAAGTCACCACAATTCGCCGCACCTGAGTGACACCAAAGGGGTCAAACTCTGTAGCGAAGACGGGACGGCGGAACAGCAGTGTCCCCCGGTCGTAGTCAATTTCGTAGTCTGCACCGCGAAATAGTTGTTTGCGCGATGTAACGGTTCCGGGGCGATTAATTTCCTCTGTTTCTACAAAAACGTTTTCGCTGCCAGGAATCAGCAGGCGGCGGGAGAGAAAGTAATAGCCGCTGGTGCCGCTCGGAGCAATGGTGTCTCGCTGGAAGCCTTCGACATCCGGGCTATACAGGGCAGTAATTTGTAAATTACCCAGGTTGTAGTTGCCCTTGAACCCGTGCAGTTGACGATTAGTGGCGCTATATAGTTGGGAGGCGCGGGAAAATTCTGTGGTATTGTAGTCGCCCCACATCCCATAGTCTGGTTCGGAACCCGGAACTGGAGAAGTACGTTCCATCCGCAGATAGACGCTATCTGTAGAGGGGGTTAGATAATCGACTGTGGAGCTATCGCCGTAGACGGGATATTGTTGTTCGCAGAATTGGGGGCCTCGGAATAGGCGAGTGATGCCATCGCAGGTTTCGTTGAGGTTGCGGGCGCTATTATATGCTCCTGTAAATAGCCATTCCCCTACTTTGCCTGTGGCGAAGACAGCGGCGCTCAAATCGATGCCCATGCCTTCGTCGATGGTGTCGGGATCGAGGAAATCACGACGAGAACCCCAGTAATTTGTACCTCTAGAGCCAATCCGTAAATTTATCACGCCCGAAGCTATGGAAGGGCGCAGGTTGGTAATAAATTCTACCTGGGTAAAAGTTTCTAATTCATTGGTGTAGCTTGCCTGTTTAGTGGGTAATAAGTAGTCGCTTTGGGTAGGTAATCCTACTTGCGGATTGATTGGGCGATCGCTTTGTCTAGGTAATCCACCAACTTCAGGACTGATGGCTCGATTTTCAGTCAAAGGCGGCAATGCTGTTGGTGTGGAGCTATTTTCTTGCGTCCGATTGATTTCCTCGATCCGTTCTCGTTTCTCTGTGGTAGTTGTGGCAGCACGAATGCGGACTTTTTGAGCTTCTAAACCGGATTGCAGTTCGGCGGCAAATTGTCCTTCCTTGGCAACGACCTGAAATCCGGGTAGGTCTTTGTCGTCGTCAGCACCAATAAATTTACCCGCACTGGCAGTTAAAGTTACTACCGCATCTTGGCGGATTAATTCTCCGTTTTCATCGGTGATTCTGCCTTCCAGCTTAATTGTGGAACGACCATCAGCGCGAACGCGGGCATCTCCCACTGGAGATATTTCTATGCGCTCGGTTGTGTCTTTAACATTTAATTGGAGAGTAACTGGCGTGCCTTGTGCAGCTTGGATGGCGATCGCGTTCTCGCCTTTCTCCAAAGGAATGTTATACCAAACCTGAGTAGTGATATTCTGTGCCTCATTTCGCTCAACACTAGAGCGAATTTTAGGATCGAGAGGCTTGTTGTTGACGGTGACTTGTATCTGAGACTGGGAATTGTACTGAACTACAAGGTTAGTGGAACGCGCTCCTATTTCTTTACTCTTGGGGGCAAGAATCCGGACTTCTGTGGGTGATAAAGTGCTTTCATTGCCGGATTCTTCAGCTTGAGCATTAGTTGGCGATACAGATTCCCTTAGTTCACTATTAGTTGGCGCTTCCTTTGTAGAATCCTGTGTTTCCTGGGGAATCGGGTTGCTGGGCGATTCGGATTGAGCTAACTTTTTAACTTCTGTTTGATTTCCTTGTTTCCCCTCAAAACGCGGAGAAGATAAAGACGCTTCCTGCAAAAATTCGGGTAAAGCCGCTGGTGTTGAAGCCTGCGTTTGTTGAGGTAGAGATTCACTTTGCAATAGCAAGTTTAGCGGTAGCGTTGCTGTGTCTGACCCCTCCCCAATCGCTTCCTGAAGTCCGTAAAGAGGCAACGTTTGGGGTAAATTCTCTGCTGGTAAAACTTCTAAATTCTCTGTTGTCGCTTCTTCGGTAGCCGTCTCCTCAGCAATGGGAGAGATATCTGAATCCTGAATCTCAAACTCTGAATCTTTCTTTGCTCCGTCCGAAGATTGTACAGGTAGTTCATCAGCCTTAACAGATCGGGGAAGCAGAAAATAAACTGTAAAAACTAAAAACAAAGAAAAGGAAGAAAAGATTTTTTCTTTTGCTTTGGCATGATTGCCTTTTGCCTTATTCATGGCTGCCCCTCGCCATACGCGGGTGTCACTCCGAAATTCATTCTTACCAGTCCTCCTGGTTGCAGCTGCACCAAGCGAGACTGACTATTGCGCTCAATAAAGCGTTTGTTTGGAGCCAGCGTGTATCCCGGCAGACTGGTTAAGTCCAGAGTGCCTGTACGATAACCGGATAGCACATTGGCTAGAGAAAACAGCCCATTGGCATCGGTGGTGATGCGGTTGCCGTCATCCATAAAAATCACGGCATTTGGCACTCCAGGCTCTCCTGGCTGCTGTTCGCCGTCAAAGTTTTTATCGACAAATACCCGCCCAATTAGGGTGCCGCAGTCTGATAAAATTCCGGGTCTAATGCGTAGCTGATGCGTGGCGATGTTGCTCCTGGCTTCCTGAGCTTGATTTTTCCCGTCACCCCGCACTGCGTCTGGTGTCACTACGGCGGCATAGACAATGTTCAATGTCTCATTGGGAGCCAATCTGGGATAAATAAAGGTAACTGTCCGGTTAGAGGTGCTAGCTGGCTGTAATGTTACTGGAGTAGTTGAGGTGCCAGTGGAGAGAGAGCCTTGCAAAGCTTTAGGCAAATATTGCAAACCGACAGGCAGTTTGTCTGTGATGACAATGTTGTTGGCGGCTGCTGTACCAGTATTTTTCAGCGCGAGGCGGTAGATAACGGTATCGCCCGGTTCAGCTGCGGCGCGATCGCCTGTTTTAATCAACTCTAATACAGCTTGTCCTGCTGTAAGCGTTGTTTGATTCGATTGCACGCCGCCTGGTGGCAGATTGTCACCATTAGCTGAAGCTGAATTTAAGATTTCAACTGAGCCAACAGGTAACGACTGATAGGCAACCGAACAAGTCAATATGACTGTTAGAGGTAGGTAGATACGCTCTAACAGATTTAACAGGTATTTCATCAGCAAAGATAACTAAATAAAACACCCCATTGCTGGACTGTTCAAGAATTTGAGGCGTAGATTACCTGATGATTTATAACAATAGAACCCGATGAAGTGAAAGTTTAACATGACCAGGTTGCTACGACAATATATCTGGAATTTATTTGCTCCGCAAGAGGATTTTCTGAGCCGTTTAAAATCTTACACTAAAGTTATTGCTTCTGCTTTGAGTTAAATTTCATACTTTCAACAGTTATAAGAACCTGTGCCTTGTTTTGGTTCGGCTGTCTTGATGGCAGCAGATTCAAAGACAAGGTAGAAAGCGATCGCTTTATCCCTACGGAAGGCTATAACACCAATGAAGCTTCTAGCGTAGCATGACGAACATCAACCTCCGGTAAGTACATACTTAGGTACTAATACACCATAATTGCAATTGGTGGCAAATTTTCGACCCCCTGTAATAGTAACCGCCGCTGGGATCGAGAACTAAACAGACGGATATAATATTAACACCTATCCAGAGAATTAGATGCTTGGGCTCAAGATTAAGAATTATTTCAAGGTAACTTGCAGCTCAAGATAACAATAGCCTAATTTACTAAAATTCAGCCAAATTGCTGATTTTGTAGGCTGTTTTATCAGCAATTTGGCTGAACTAATTGTTATGTTCTTTGGTATGGAATATCACAACAAAATGCCAAAAAAGTACCTATTTTGGGGAAAATTAGTAATCTTTGAGTAACAAATGAGAGTAATAGCAATACTTCTGGCTTAACCTTAAAGGCGCAGCTACACGGACAAAGGCTGCTGAAGTTGCAGTAAGGTTTGTATTTTTAGCTTTAAGTGAACGATATTGACCAATACCCTTAAAATATTGCTCTATACAGGGAATGGCATTTAATTGGCCTAAACTCGAAATAAATTTCTGCCTCTGCTTGTGTCAGTGACATTCTTCTATACAGCGCTGTTCGGGTGAGTGAGATACACAGATCCCCGACTTCTCCAAAAAGTCTAGGATCTCTCCACATAGCCTGTACTTCATCCGACTGCAAGCCGCTGTATAGCGTTTCTGAGTTGAGTGGAATATATCGCAGTTCTGACTTTCGGGCTACCTTGGTAGGGACATGGCATTGCCATGTCCCTACAGATGTATCGTCGCACCAGTTAAAATTGACCTGCTAAGGCTGGAATGCAGCGTTCGCAAAGTAGGGGATGTTCAGTTGATTCGCCGACCTGGAGGGAGTAATTCCAACAGCGATCGCATTTTTCCCCGTCTGCTTTAACTACACCAATTCCTATCCCATCTGACTGCAAGCTGTATTTTAAACCCTGCAAAGCGTCTGGAGAATCCAGCAGTTCTACCTGAGAAGTAATAAACAGGTAACGCAACTCATCCACACCATTGTGTGTGCTGGGGACTGAGTTAGGATTCAAATCTTGCAGTAAAGATCGAAATTCAGCATTCGGGATGTAGAGTAAAACTTTGGCTTCCAAGGAAGAACCAATCATTTTTTCGGCGCGTGCTTGTTCCATCACCTTGTTAACTTCGGTGCGAATTTGCCGCAACTGTAGCCAGAATGGTGCCATTTCTGGCTTGTTCCATTGCTCGTCTAATTTTACCCAACCTGCTTCAAACACAGAATTGTGAGGCGTGGGATAGGGGATATATTGCCAGATATCTTCTGCCATATGACAGAGAACGGGCGCGATCGCTCGTGCTAAATTCTCTACAGCCACAGCCAGCACTGTCTGAGTGCTGCGACGGCGGAAAGAATCCGGGGCGCTAATATAAAGCCTATCTTTGGCAATATCTAGATAGAAGTTAGACAAGTCAACTACGCAGAAATTCTGCACCGTTTGGAAAAAGCGGAAAAACTGGAAACTCTCAAACGCTTGAGTAACCTCCGCGAATACTTCCGTCATTCGGTGCAGCATATAGCGGTCGAGTTCCGGCAACTCATTGTAAGGAACCGCATCCTTCGCAGGGTCGAAATCGTGCAAATTCCCCAACAAGAAACGCGCCGTATTGCGAATCTTGTTTCTCACATCCCCCAACTGCTTGAGGATGCTTTTGCTGATCGGGACATCTGAGGTGTAGTCTACCGAGGACACCCACAGACGCAACACATCAGCACCATAGGGAGGATCATTTTTTTGATTTTTGCCGCCTTCGATGACCATTGCTGGATCGACAACATTACCCAGCGATTTGCTCATCTTCATACCCTTTTCATCCAGCGTAAAACCGTGGGTTAATACGGTTTTGTAGGGTGCGATGCCGTTAGTTGCCACACTGGTTAAGAGGCTGGACTGGAACCAACCGCGATGCTGATCCGAACCTTCCAGATACATATCCGCTGGATAGGGCAATTCCGGGCGTTGTTTCAGTACAGCCGCCCAAGAAGAACCGGAGTCAAACCAGACATCCATTGTATCGGTGCCTTTGCGGTAAGACTTGCCATTATTGCGGTATGTTTCTGGCAACAACTCCTCTACCGACATTTCCCACCAAGCATCAGAACCCTTCTGGGCGATAATTGCCTGAACGTGGGCGATAGATTCTTCGTTTAGCAGAGGTTCGCCCGTCTCCTCGTCGTAGAAGACGGGAATTGGGACGCCCCAGCTGCGCTGACGGGAGATGCACCAATCGGAACGATCTGCAACCATTGGCGTGATGCGGTTTTGACCAACTGCGGGAATCCATCTTACGGATGCGATCGCTTTGAGCGCTTCCTCCCGAAATCCCTCCACAGAAGCAAACCACTGTTCTGTCGCCCGGAAAATCGTTGGCTTTTGCGTCCGCCAATCGTAAGGATACTTGTGGACATAGGGTTCTTCCTTCAACAACGAACCCACTCCCACGAGAGCATCAATCACCGCTTGATTGGCATCACCCAGCACATTTAATCCCGCAAACTGTCCCGCCTCCTCGGTAAATTTCCCATCGGCATCAACCGGAGACAAAATGGGCAAATTATAACGCTGACCCACTAGGTAGTCATCTTGACCATGACCAGGGGCAGTATGTACCAAACCAGTTCCAGACTCAGTTGTGACGTAATCCCCCCCAATTACAACCGGGCTTTCGCGGTCAAATAGAGGATGGCGGTAAGTGGAATACTCCAAATCCTTGCCCATAACTGTCGCTTTCACGGTCAGCTGAGTACCAAACGTAACAGATAATCGCTCAACCAAATCAGCAGCGACGATCAAGTATTTCCAGCCAATAGCAGATTGCGACTCAACTTCAACCACCGCATAAGTTAAGTCTGGGTTTAAACTGACAGCCAAGTTAGCGGGAATCGTCCAAGGTGTCGTCGTCCAGATAGCTACACCCAAATCCGGCAAAAACTCTCCCAGCGCAGGTTTCACTGCCTCCGAAAGACTCGTCATCCGGAACGCCGCATATAGACTGCGCGAAGTGTGACCTTCCGGATATTCCAACTCTGCCTCAGCCAACGCCGTTTTAGAACTGGGACTCCAGTGAACGGGTTTCAAGCCGCGATAGATGTAACCTTTCAGCATCATCTGACCGAAAACGCCAATCTGAGCCGCTTCATATTCCGGCTTTAGCGTCAGATAAGGGTTTTCCCAGTCGCCCCAGATACCGTAGCGCTTGAAGCTTTGGGACTGCTCATCCACAGTCTTGAGAGCAAAGTCTCTGGCTTTGTGGCGGAGTTCCAGAGTAGTGAGATTTTGCCTCTCAGGTTGTTTCATATTCTGAAGGACTTTCAGCTCAATAGGCAAGCCGTGACAATCCCAACCTGGAACGTAGCGAACTTTGCGCCCTTGCAGCAGTTGGTATTTGTTGATGATATCCTTGAGAATTTTATTTAGGGCATGACCAATATGCAATGACCCATTAGCGTAGGGTGGGCCATCGTGCAGAATAAATAACTCGCCGGGATTGTTCTGCGACAAGCGCTCGTAAATTTGCTGTTCTGCCCAAAACTTTTGCAGTTCGGGTTCCCGTTTGATGGCGTTCGCCCGCATATCAAACTGGGTTTTGGGCAGATTAACGGTGTCCTTATAGTTCCCTGTTGCTGTCACAGTTCAATACCGATGAATGGTAGAGTCATATTTCTTCATTATCGGTTACAAGTCCCAAGGTCTTCAACTTTTTCTCGTTCCCAGGCTGAGACTGGGAACACGCTTAGTGAGGCGACCGCCTCACTAAGCGCCGCCTCACTAACACAGCGCTAGTTAGGTTGGGTTTAACGATAGTGAAACCCAACGAATGCTTATGGTGTCGGGTTTCGTGCCTCTCTTAACGATAGGAGGGACTGGGGACAAGGAAGCAAATCTTCCTTCCAGTCCCCAGCCCCCAATCCCTATTTTTAAGTTGGGTTGGGTGGGTTTTCTAAGGGTTGATTAGCTTCTGACGCTGGAGTTTCTTCTGAGGTAGGTGGAGGTGAAGCTGGGACATGCTTCTCTTCGGCATCTTCTAGAGCCGCTTCCACCAATTCAGGATCGGGTGGGTGCGGACGAACGGGTTCAAGAGTCTCAGCTTCGGTTGTGGCTGATTCAGGTGCTTCTACAGCTGCTTGGGGTTCCAGATCATCCAAATTGGTTTCCACCACAGGAGCGGGTGGGTTCGGAAGAACGGGTTCAGGAGCCTCTGATTCGGTTGTGGCTGATTCAGTTGCTTCTACAGCTGCTTGGGGTTCCAAGTCATCCAAATCGGTTTGGGGTGCGGCTTCTTGAGCCAGTTCTTCTACAGTGACTTCATCAACTACTTCTTGCCCTACGATGGAATCTAGCAGTTGAGACTGGGGGGGCGCTGGTGGTACGGGCGGTTGATTGTTATCAGCTACTCGGTTGTCCACCACCGTAACGGGTGATTTTGCTGAGTCAGTGGGTGCTGGGGGTGGGGTGGTTTGGGTGTCTGATTTGCTTTTATCCCCTGTTACTTTACCCACAGTTTCTTTAAGATTTGCGAACAGATTAGTGACCCGCTGCTGTGGGGATAATTTTGTCAGTTCCTGTAACGCCTCTGGGCTAGGTATCGCAGTCTGCTGTGCTGCTGGGGTGAGGGAGCGCCGTAATGTAAGCGTTTCCCAACCCAACCAACCGAGTAGCGCCACGCTAGCTACTTGTCCCAGCAGTACGCCGCCTGTGATGCGTCCCGCACACACCCACAAAACCAAGGCGTAGAATAATCCCACGCCACTCCAGATAAAGTCATTCTTGCGATGGACTTCAGGGAAAAAGAAAGCTGCTAAGTAAAGGGCGAGGCTACTAACAGCAACAGCGATCGCCAGGATATATGCCAGCATTTTATGGATGCTCCAAAACTTGTGTCTATGATCCAATTTTGCAAGAGAACTGTTGACCTAGATACAAATTGAAATTAAATTAGCTGTTTCAATTTGATGTCTTTTGTACTAAGGGCGCTTTAGTTTTGGCGACTCTTAATATCTTCTTTACGGGAAACCCATAGGATATCGGGATACCCTGAAAGGAACGCAACTGTTCAAAAGCATTGCAGAGTTGAACATTGAATCTTATGACACAGCAGAGCTTTGGTGTAATTGGTTTAGCCGTCATGGGCGAAAACTTGGCGCTAAATGTAGAGCGCAATGGGTTCCCCATCTCCGTCTATAACCGCACGCCAGAAAAAACGGATGCCTTTATGGCCCAGCGGGCGCAGGGAAAAAATGTCCACGCCGCCTATTCAATTGAAGATTTTGTCAAATCTCTGGAACGCCCCCGCAAAATCCTGATCATGGTAAAAGCTGGTGCGCCAGTGGATGCGGTGATTAACCAGCTCAAACCCCTGCTGGATGAGGGCGACATTATTATCGACGGTGGAAACTCCCTGTTTGACGATACCGCTCGTCGCACTCGCGAATTAGAGCCGGAGGGGTTCAGGTTTATCGGGATGGGTGTCAGTGGGGGTGAAGAAGGGGCGCTGAATGGCCCTAGCATGATGCCAGGAGGCACGAAAAGCTCCTACGAGTATCTGGAGCCAATTTTGACGAAGATTGCGGCTCAGGTAGATGATGGCCCCTGTGTGACCTATATTGGCCCGGGTGGGGCTGGTCACTACGTCAAGATGGTACACAATGGCATTGAGTACGGCGATATGCAGCTGATTGCGGAAGCATACGACTTGCTCAAGAATGCTTTGGGGTTGGATCACCAGCAACTGCACGAGATTTTTGCCGAATGGAACACCACCGATGAACTCAATTCCTACCTAATTGAGATTACGGCGGATATCTTTACTTACATCGATCCAGATATTAATCAACCTCTGGTTGATAAGATTCTCGATGCGGCTGGGCAAAAAGGTACGGGACGTTGGACTGTTCAGAGTGCGCTGGAGTTGGGGATCTGTATTCCGACGATGACGGCGGCGGTTAATGCCCGGATCATGTCTGCCTTTAAGAAGGAGCGGGTGGCTGCTTCGGAGATTTTAACGGGCCCTAGTGGGAAGTATGAGGGGGACACCAAAACCTTCATTAACCAAATCCGTGATGCTCTCTATTGCTCGAAGATTTGCTCTTACGCTCAGGGTATGGCGCTATTGAGTGCAGCGTCAAAGGCTTATTCCTATGACCTGAATTTGAGCGAAACTGCCCGGATTTGGAAGGGTGGTTGTATTATTCGAGCTGGGTTCTTGAATAAGATTAAATCTGCTTTCAAGGAAAATCCAGAGTTGCCCAATTTGCTTTTGGCTCCTGAGTTTAAGCAGACAATTTTGGATCGTCAGGACGCTTGGCGGGAAGTTTTGTCCCAGTCAGCGAAGCTGGGGATTCCAGTTCCGGCGTTCAGTGCGTCGCTGGATTATTTTGATAGTTATCGACGCGATCGCTTGCCACAAAACCTCACTCAAGCTCAGCGCGATTACTTCGGCGCTCACACCTACGAGCGTATTGACAAAGAAGGCTTCTTCCACACCGAATGGACGGCGCTTGACGAGGAAACTTTACAAACCTCGACACCTGTACCCCTTCAAGCTCAAGATCCTGCGGTAGTTTTAACCACCCCGGACGCTCCGGAATAGAAAAGTAGAAAAAAAATAGGGTGAGTTTTTACCTACCCTATTTTCTTTTTTCAGCTTTAAGCAGGTGGAAATAGCAAAATATTCTGTAGCGTCTTCATATTTTATAGGGGAGCCAAAAGTGCGCGAATTACCATCAACTAAATCGCCAAATATTGATAGTCTTGTCATGACTCCCACTCACGATAGTCTTTCCATCTGGACTGATAGCAACAGAATAAATTACACCTAAATGCCCCGCCAGAGTACAGATTTCTCTGCCTGTAGCTATCTGCCACAGCTTGATAGTGCCGTCCTCGCTGCCACTCACAAGAGTCTTTCCATCTGGGCTGAAAGTGACAGAATAAACCGCACCTGTATGCCCTGTGAGAGTACAGATTTCTCTGCCTGTAGCTGTCTGCCACAGTTTGATTTGTTTGAAACTCCCACTGGCTATGTTTTGTCCATCTGGGCTGAAGGCGACAGACAAAACATAGCCAGAATTTCCGACAATTGAACGAATTAGTTGACCGTTGCCCATCTGCCGAATTCTGAGCGGCTTTTCCAAACCGCCACTTGCAAGAATCTTTCCATCCCGACTGATAGCAATAGACAAAACTTGGGCTGACTGTCCTTTAAGGGTGTTGAGTTCTTTTCCTGTAGTTGTCTGCCAAAACTTGATAGTTTTGTCGTTACTACCACTAGCTAAAATTTGCCCATCTAGGCTGAAGGTGACAGCCGAGACTTCGTCTGAATGCCCAGAAAACAAACCGCCAAGGGTGCGAATTACTTTCCCTGTAGCCAAATCCCACAACTTGATGGTTTTGTCAACACTGCCACTGGCAAAAGTTCTTCTATCTTTACTAAAGGCAAGGCAACGCACCCCGTCTGAATGGCCTGTGAGGGTGTGGATTAGCTTCCCTGTAGCAAGATTCCATAGCTTGATAGTTTTGTCAAAGCTGCCACTGATAAGGGTTTTTCCATCCCAACTGATGACAACAGCAGCAACTAATTCTGAATGGCTGGTGAGGGTGTGATCGCATTTCCATTGTGGGAATACAGATGCAGGCGGTGGCGGTGGCGAAGGTTGTGGCGGTGCGGGTGATGGCTTTGCCGCTTTTTGTTTCAGCTCAAGCTCTGCCACTTTCTTTGCATCTGAGTTGGCTCTGTTGTTATATCCAAGTTGGGAGCAGGCAAACCCTCTGGATTTATATGCTTCTATATAGTATGAATTGATCCGGATTGCGCGGGTAAAATTTTCGATTGCTTCCTCATATTTTTCTTTTTTAACATTTTCCAATCCCTGGCTATAGTATATTTCTGCATTAGATAAATTATTTTTATAAATCCCTGTAGTAGAAGTTTTATCAACCGAATTTTCCAAATAAAACTTTAGCTGTTCGTAAGCTTGGTTAATTTTTTTAATTTCCTCCTCTGCCTTTTGTTTTAGCTGAGTATCATGAGAAAAGCGATCTGGATGCGAAGTCTTAGCCAGGTGTCGGTAAGCCTGCTTAATCTCTGAGTGCGATGCACCGGGTTTCAGCCCAAGAATTTCGTAAGACCGATTGATATTATTCATCTAAGTTATTTGTGCTGTAAGCTTGGTGTACAGCAAGAAAGCGGCTGATTGGGTTTATATTCAGTGTTCCCAAAATTCCATAGATTCTAACGCACGCTCACTTTACATTTCCTTGATGTTCGCACTTAAAAGTCTGCTCGCGCCACTGTTCTATATCCACATCCGCCAGCCGAGTTACTTGGTTGCATTTGGGTTGAATTACCTGACTTAACACCGCCCATACTAAGCTACGAGTTACGTCTAATCCTGTCTTGAGAAATGATTCTCGATTGGCAGGAATACCCTGTTCTGGTACGATTTCAGTTTCTACCCAAATCCCATGAGCGCCGCATAAAATTTGCGCGAGCCACTGCGCCCTTGGCAGATGGCTGGCGGAGGTGATTAACTTAATTTTACGGACTCCCCAAGAGCGCAGAATTGGTATCCCAAAATAGAAATTGCTAAAAGTTGATTTTGCACACTTTTCTAGCCAAACTTGCTCAATAGAAGCATTTTCTCTTTGAAAAATTAGCCAGATGCAGGGGTCTTTAGAGCCTTGAGAAATTAAAACCCGTATTTCTGGGTCTTTTTTTACTTGCTGGGCTACGTATATTTCTCGACTAATACTTCCGCCTAAGACAAAATAGGCATCCACTTTAGCTTGTGAGGCAGAGTACAAAGAAAGCATAATGATTAATAGCCATCCGCCCAAGATAACGCCTAGAATAGCGATAATGAAGAGTAAAAGCCGTCGAGCGCTTCTGAAGGCAAACTGATGAACTGCGGCACGGTGGGGCTGCTGGTAAGTAAATCTAACTGGGCGGTTCACAATTTATTTGAGTATTTGTTCGGATGAAATTTAGTAATGCTTTACACTACTTTAGCTATTAAGACTATTTTGTTGTTCTTTTAGGCTGGTGCCTATTAAACTGAGGTAAGTAAAAAATTAGCAGGAAAGTCGAGTCAAACAAGGCTGTTATCCTGGCTACTAATATGAATAATGAGGACACTGGGCGAACTGGCACAAAATTGATGCAGCCTAGATAAGAAACCTGAGTATCTTGGAAATAGTTCGTTTCAGGCGTCACACGGTATCTACAGATTAAACCCCTCCCAAGCCACTCTTCATGAATCCATCCCCAAAAAACTTCTCTCGGCTCCACGTTGCTCTGTTTGGTGGAGCGATCGCAACCACGGCAGCTTTGTCTTTGTTCGGTCCCTCTGTCCGAGCTGCCCTGCAAGAAAGTCCAAAATCGGTTGTCGATGAAGCATGGCAAATTGTCAACCGGGAATATGTTGATGGCACCTTTAATCAGGTGGATTGGCAAGCGACCCGACAAGACCTGCTATCCAAAAACTACGCTACCCGCGAAGAAGCCTACAAGGCTATCCGGGTGGCGCTGGAAAAATTAGAGGATCCTTACACTCGTTTTCTTGATCCCAAACAGTATCAAGCATTGACTAGCCAAACTTCTGGAGAACTGTCTGGCGTAGGTTTGAAGCTGGAACTGGACGAAAAAACCAAGGATCTGACCGTTGTGGAACCGATTGAGAATTCCCCAGCTCTCAAAGCGGGTATCAAGCCGGGAGATAAGATTTTGGCAATTAATGGCAAAACCACAAAGGGGATGAGTGTGGAAGCTGCCGCTAACTTGATCCGGGGCGAAGTTGGGACGAAAGTCACCCTGAAGATATCCAGCGAAGGCAGGGATAAGGATGTGGCATTGACTAGGGCGCAGATTGAACTGGCTGCTGTCCGTTCTTCGGTCAAGCAGGAAGGTAAAATCCGCGTCGGCTATATCCGCTTGAATGAGTTTAGCGCCCACGCCGCAGAACAAATGCGTCGCTCGATTAAGACTCTCAATAACGACAAGGTGGATGCTTTTGTATTGGATTTGCGGGGTAATCCGGGTGGGTTACTGCACTCCAGCGTAGAAATTGCCCAGATGTGGATGGATAAAGGTGCCATCGTCCGGACAGTAGACCGCAAGGGAGCAAATGAAGAATTTAAGACAAATGGCAAGTCGTTGACTCAGTTGCCTCTTGCTGTGCTGGTAGATGGCAATTCGGCATCGGCTAGCGAAATTCTCTCTGGGGCGCTGAAGGATAATGGTCGTGCGAAGATTATCGGCTCTCAAACTTTTGGGAAGGCGCTAGTTCAGTCGGTGCATTCTCTGAGTGATGGTTCTGGTTTAGCTGTGACGATTGCTCACTACTACACGCCAAAGGGAACGGATATCAGCCAGAAAGGGGTTACTCCTGATGTCAAGATTGACTTGAACGACGACCAGCGCAAGCGTCTTGGCAGTAATCCGACGTTACTGGGAACTCAGGAAGATCCGCAATATGCCCGCGCGATCGCTGAGTTGGAAAATACTAAACTCGCCCAGCCGGGTAAGCCCCAATTACCGCGATCGCTCAGCGTCCGGTAAATTAGGCAATCATGTAAAAGGCAAAATGTAGAGAGGTTAAATTTAATCTCTCTACTTTTGGTTTTTAGCCTTTAATTTGGTTGACCAAGTGAACAAGCTCTGGCAAAATAAGCTTCTCAATTGCAAGTCTAACGGCGTTGCTGGAACCGGGAACAGAGAAGACCAGCTTGCTTTGATAAACGCCAGCAACAGCGCGAGATGCGATCGCCCGTGAACCAATTTCTTGATAACTCAGAAAGCGGAACAACTCGCCAAAACCAGGCAAAGTTTTTGAGAGTTCTTTCTCTAGAGCATCGTAGGTCGTGTCTCTCGGTGCGATCCCAGTGCCACCATTGAAAATTAAAGCATCTAGATCCGGGCGTTGACCTAGGGTTGCTAGCAGCGCCCGAATTTGCGTAGGTTCATCTTTGAGAAGGGCGTACTCCCCAATTGCGTGACCTGCATTTTGGAGTAACTGCTTAATTAACTGACCGCTAGTATCTGTTTCGGGCGATCGCGTATCGCTAACGGTAATGACAGCGCAAGTTACTGTCATCCCCTTTATATCAGGGTGAGGCAGGTTAGTCATACAAGCAAGAGTTTTGAGTTTTTAATTTCCAACCCTAACTCAAAACTCAAAATCTATTTAGGATTTGCTAAATTCTAAACCATTCTCTTCGGCATACCGCTGCATGAAGCGCATAAAGCGATTCCATTCATCTTCTGACTTCATCAGGTAAACCGCTTGTAAATCTCTAGCTTGACCATTGACAAATATGCCTTTGACTTCTCTGGTCACTATTTCGCCTTCTTCGTCAATCATGTACATCCCGGTGATTTCTTCCGCGCTTTCGCTGTTGAAGGCGTTGGGAGTTTGAAAATAAAACGTCGCAGTACCTTGATTGCCATCCCGCGAACGGGTTAGCTTTACATCCGGTATAACTTCTTCTTTGAGTCCTCTGGCAAACTGAATTTCCGCCATAATGGTACGACTAAATTTTTATAATGGTCAATTTAATATCATCTCATCATTTAGAAGAGAACTGCACTGTCTAGCTTCTACTGGCTTGGGCTGATTCCAAAAAGTAGTTGTAGGGTCAATGTGGGATCGGGCAGACCTAACCGCTCTCATAACCTCTTGACACCGCCCGATCCCTCTGCTAACGTCAATGGTTAAAGGTATGTAATAAATTTTCAGATTTATAGGTCTTACAAATGTTCAGCAGCAGTTTTTACTTTTATTGGTTTAACGCGGTTCACCGGGAGTGAATCCAATGTCCCCATTGGAACCGCCTAGTGAACCGCAGAACAAACTCTGCGGTTTTTTTTGTTTTTTCAAGGATTGGATTTTAATCGTGATGACCTATTTCAGTAGCTGGTTTTATGGCTTTTACTTTTGGCCCAGAGCAAATTCCGGGTAAATAGCGTCATGTCGATAAATCGTCCAGCGCCCGGAACTTGCAATCAGGTTCCGGGCTTTTTGTTTTGTCAACATCACATTTTTTTCTAAGGAGAATCGAACCATGATCAACGCTAAACTTGCCTCACAATCTCACTCTAATCACCAAACCGTTGTCAAACTTTCCGAAAAAGTCAGCTTCGGTGGAGAAGACGTGGTTATTATCGGCGGCCCCTGTACAGTGGAAAGCTGGGATCAGATGGAAACTGTTGCTAGTCATCTCGCCGCTGCACCCGTTCAGGCTTTGCGCGGTGGTGTCTACAAACCCCGCACCTCTCCCTATGCTTTTCAAGGAATGGGAGTGGAAGGATTGCAGATTTTGGCTTCGGTGCGATCGCGTTACTCGATCCCCGTCGTCACAGAAGTCATGTCAATTGGGCAAATAGAAGCTGTTGCGACCCATGCTGATATGCTGCAAATTGGTAGCCGCAATATGCAAAACTTCGATTTGCTAAAAGCTTTGGGAGAAGCTGGTAAACCAATACTACTCAAGCGTGGGTTAGCCTCTACTATTGAAGAATTTGTCATGGCGGCAGAATATATTTTAAGCCACGGCAATCCGGATGTGGTGCTGTGCGAACGGGGTATCCGCAGTTTCGATAACTATACGCGCAATGTGCTGGATTTAGGCGCAGTAGTGGCTTTGAAGCAGATAACGCACTTGCCAGTCATCGTAGATCCTTCCCATGCGGTAGGTAAGCGGGAATTGGTAGCACCTTTGGCGAAGGCTGCGATCGCGTGTGGCGCAGATGGGTTAATTATTGAATGTCACCCAGAACCCGAAAAATCGGTTTCCGATGCCCGTCAGGCGCTTTCTTTAGAAGATATGGTGAGTCTAGTTCACAGCTTAAGACCTGTAGCAGCGGCTGTCGGGCGTAATATATCTGAAGTAGGGGCGGGTTTGAAATCTGCCCCTGTTCATTTTTCTGTCAAGACTTGTGAAGCGATCGCTTAATATCATACCCTCTTCCTCTCGTTCCCAGGTTCAGCTTGGGAACCAGGGTAGAGAGTATTACATAACTTCCTTATTTTTGGTTCTTACTCGCTGATATAACTCCTCCATCGTTTCAATAAAAGAACTATCTTTCTTCCAAAAAGGCGGGAAATCTCCCTGTTTTTTAATCAAAATCGCTGGCAAACTTGCTGGCGATACTGCTTCCACAGTTTGTGGTAATCGCTTAGTCCCTAGCCAAAACTCTCTAGGATTTATCTTTTCAGCAATTTGTACTTTTTCTAGGGGAGTATAGTAAGACGCTGAGGTTTCTAAAGGAATTTCTTTTGCCGTTAGTTCGATGGATAAAACTTGTCCTAAAGGAGATTTTGCCAGTTCTGCTTGCAAGGCTTCTTTAGATAAACCCCTGAGTTCAAATAATAAAAACGGGTTGTGGTCTAATTGGGACGCTACCACGTAGTAAACCCCAGCAATGTGTTTACAAGGATTAGCGTAATCTGGACAGGAACAACTGGTTTTAAAGTCTTTTTGGCTGTGAGGTAAAAGATGTAATCCCAAATCAGCAAAAGCCTCTTCAATATTATCAGGAACCTCATTCATCAGCAGCTTAGAAACAAAGCTGGCTTTTGATGAAATATATTTAATTGCTTTCGACCAGTTAGCCTTATCAATTGGTTTAATTTCGATATTAATGCTATATTTTGGCTCTTTATATACTCCAAAATAGGGATTGACTGAACCTCTAACAGTAGCAGTTATTTCGTTTTGGTCAATTTTGTATTTGAGAACTTTTCCATTACTCGCATAGGAACGTCCGCGTCCTAATCTAGCGGAATCGCTGAAAGATTCTAAGGCTAGAATAAAGCGTTTACCCCACCAGGTACGGCTAAATTGCGTCATAATAGTTTACTCCAAAATTGCGGCTTTATTGAGTGAAATTAGTTGTTTAAAAGCTTCATTATCAAGTTCTGTAAGCCAAGCTTCATCAGCACCAACCACAGCAGATGACAACTTTTTCTTATCTTCTATCATTTTGTCGATGCGTTCTTCTAAGGTGCCGATAGCAACGAATTTGTGAACAAACACATTTTTCTTTTGACCAATACGAAAAGCTCTATCTGTGGCTTGGTCTTCGACTGCGGGGTTCCACCAACGGTCAAAATGAAAGACGTGATTAGCTTTTGTGAGGGTAATACCTACGCCACCAGCTTTTAAGGAGAGAATAAATACCGAAGGTTCTGTTTCTGGGTTTTGAAACTCAGCTATCATTTGCTCTCGCTTGTTGCGATTGGTGCCTCCATGAATGTAATAGGTGTTGTAGTGACAAGTGTGTTTCAGATATTTTTCTAAGGAGTCGCAAACTTCTTTAAACTGGCTAAAAATTAACATACTTTCGCCTTCAGAAATGGCTTCTTCGACCATTTCTGCCAGACGACCGAGTTTATGCGATCGCTCAACTGAAAACTCGCTTCCATCCTGTAAAAATTGCGCTGGATGATTGCAAATTTGTTTTAGCCTCAGTAAGGTTGACAAAATTAACCCTTTGCGCTGAATCCCTTCAGAATTATTAATTTTTTCGCTTACATCTTTAACGACTGCCTCGTACAGCGAAGCTTGTTCTTTAGTTAAATTACAATATAATTTTTGTTCAACCTTGTCTGGCAAATCGTTGATAATTGATTGGTCAGTCTTCACCCGGCGTAAAATGAACGGTTCTACCAACTTTTTTAATGTCGTAGACTTCACCTTATTATTATCTTTTTGAATTGGAATTTCAAAAGACTTGCGAAACTGTGCTTCTTTACCCAAATAACCAGGATTTAAAAAGTTGAAAATTGACCATAAATCTAGTAAGCGGTTTTCTACTGGAGTCCCCGTCAAAGCTAGTCGATGTGTAGCTGGCAACTTTAAAATTGCCTTAGTTTGGGCCGCTTTAGGATTTTTAATATTTTGCGCCTCATCCAACACCAATCGATGCCAGTTCACACTTTCCAAAAGTTTTTCATCTTTTCGAGCCAAAGTAAATGAAGTAATAACAACATCGTGATTCAGAGAAGCTGCTTTAAACTCCGCTACTTGTTGAATGCGGTTACTACCATGATGCACCATTGCTTGCAGATGGGGAGCAAACTTTTCAATTTCTTTTTGCCAGTTTCCGACAACTGAGGTAGGTGCAATTAATAAAGTTGGTAAAATTGATGGTGTCGATTCTTTTTCATTCACCAATCTAGCAATCACCTGAACCGACTTTCCCAGTCCCATATCATCTGCGAGACAACCATTTAAACCCAGGTTTTCCAGATATTGCAACCAGGACACGCCTCGCTTTTGATATTCGCGTAAATTTCCCTGCAACTGCGGCGGATTTTCAATTGGTTCCAGCTTGCTTTTATCTTGCAACTTTGCCATCATTTCCGCCAAAGTCTGGTCATGTTCTACTTCTAATTCATTTTCTGATTCTGCGGCTAGTTTCATCAAATCTGTCAGCGTCATTTCTGGCTGATCTTTGGCATTATTTTGCCAAAATTCCAGCATTTGCTGCATTTTTTCTTGGTCTAACTCTATCCACTGACCGCGAAATTGCACCAGTGGACTTTTGGCGTTTACAAGTTGCTGCCATTCTTTTTCAGTAACAGTTTGACCGCCGATTGCTAGTTCGTATTGATATTGCACAATTGAGTCTAAACTGAAGTATCCTTTACTAGCAGCTTTAGTTTGACCTTTAGGACGAGAGGAAGTTTTCAGGCGAATTTTAGCTTTGCGGCGACCTTCCGGTGTCCACCAAGCGGGAACGATGACTTTGTAACCGGAATCTTCTAATATCCAGGCGCTTTCTTTGAGAAATTCAAAGGCTTCTGCTAAATTTAGTGGCAAACCTATAGGTTGGTCAGTTTCCAATCCCTGCCAAAGTTTAGGATACATCCGTGCTGCATATCCCAGATTCAACAATAGGTTATTTTCAAAATCCTTGCCAAAATATTTTTGTAGGTCTTTTTTTTGTTTCTGACCCAGTTGCCAATATTCAGCTAAGGAAAGTTTTAAGGATGGGTCTTGTTTAGCTGTAGCCAAAAATTGAATTTGCCAGTTATCTACATTATCAGCAGCGGCTTCTTTTAACTGGAAGCAGAGGTAAAAATTACCTGGATTTTGGCTGCGGGTTAATTTGTCTTTCCAAGCGTACCATTGTTTGTATTCTTCTAGTGCTTGGTCGGTAGTTTGCGGGTTTTTTCTTTCTGGATAAAGGCAACCGTAGAGGATGGTGTCTGTAATCTGTTGATCGAATTTGGCAGTGGAGGGTGTATGGGTAACGATTTCATTGAGCAAACATTCGGAAAAATTGCGGAGGAATGTTTCTTTTGAATAAAATTCAACTGTTGTGCTGAAGGTGGCAGAGCCAGCAGCGCAGACTAAAGGCATATACTCTACAAATTTTTCAATTAGTAACTCGTACTTTTCCGAGATAATTTCCCAGCCTGAATAAATTTCAAAAGTATTTGTTTGTTTCCGCTTTCCTTTTGTTGCGGCAGGGAGTTCGCGATATTTGAGCGCGGGAATATATTGGTCTTTGAGGATAATTTCTTTAAATGATTGGGTGTAGTGATACCAAAATAATAGGTCTGAGCCGATGAGGATTTCTGAGGAATTATGTAAAGCTAAAAAGTGAATATCATTTATTATTTTGATAATATTGCTTACCCTATCATAGCTAGAAGTGCCAGCTTTTAATATGGTATTCACTTCATAAGCATCAACTTCCCAATAGAGAAAGCCTTCATAGTCTTCTTCAACTTCAGCTTCTAAATATTTCGTTAATTCAGGAGATGGTAAAGGTTGGTTGTTGGCGGTGGGAAAGGCAAAATATTGGGGAGAAATATTTTCGCTAATCTTATGTCTGGATGCTGCTGCGATGCCTAGTTCATTACTGAGGAAGGCTTCCAAGTCGGATTCGCGAAGATGATAGGGATGAATTGGGTGTTTGGCGTTGCGGCGTTTTGGGACAACGGGAGTTTCTACCCACAGGTAAAATGCACCAGTTTGGATGAAGCTAGCTTCTGCCTTGGGAATCCATGTGCCGTGGAGGATTTTCATAGGTAGATGCGGGGTGAGTTTGATGAAATTTTAGCTGGTTAAAAGAGCAATCCCTAGCGAGATTGGTATTCTAATCATTAAAAAATGTAACAATTAAAGCAAAAGTCGTTTAAAAAAGCTGAGTTCTAATGAAAGACAAAGATTATTCTTGGAAAGGTAGCCCAAATGCCGGATTTGTACTCACTATCTTGGCGGTGATAGGTGCTTTAGCAGTAATACTGGTAGGCTTTAGCGGCTAGTTGTCTTTAAAGTCTCCTCATGTCCGCAGCAATAAAAGTTTTTCCCGATTTGTCCCCGACTGGCGGGGAGTTGGGACAGCAAAGGGCAAAAATTAAGGGGTAGGCGAGGGAGGGGATAGCGATCGCTAATCTCCTCTCTCGCTGAACTTGCTTATAAATATAAATCTGTTCGCCGCTCTAGTCTAGGTGGCGTACCCCCAAAAATAAAAACGCCCAACAAGAACTTGAGGGCGTCGATCATCAGGGTGCATCTACTAAATTAACTATAACCTCTCTGAGGGGTGACACCCCCCACCCCGCAATATTTGTAACAAAACTTAATATATCGCCGATAGTGGCTGCCGGTGGTAAGATTCCCGTCTGGTATCTAGCGGCTAGGGAAACCATCCTTTGTCTAAATTTCCTCTGATAACGCGATCGCTTTAAACGCTATATACAAGCAAAAAAATCAAACTCCTCTACTACTATCTTGGCGTTATGAGAGCGTTTAATTTTTTGGCTGAAGTTTTTTCTGTTTCCGTTTAGGTCAGTCATTATCGTTCTCATTCACGCCGGTTCCTATTCGCCAAGCACTATCAAGCATAATTTTAAAATCTGATCTATACTGATTCCTCAGTGTATCTAAGTCATTAACTGATAAACCTTATCCAATTGGGTGATGACAACAGGAGGCGGCTAGAGAAAAATGAGTAATAACCGTCAGTAATGACTCTAAAAAAGCGTACTTTTTAAACGGAGTAGCGTGTATATTCTAGTTCGAGAGGTGACAGGTAATGTCCTTACTTTTTCTGATCCCCTTGGTGATATCGCTAGGTTTAGCCTACCTAGTCTTGGAAAACTCCCATGACGAAATCGCCAAACTCGCTGCATCAGCAGCGATTGTTAGTCTGATTGTGTGTTTGCTGTTTTCACCGTGGCAACTCCAGCTTTTGCTTCTGATGTGGGTTGTAACCAGCACAAGGCGGTTTTCCCTGCCAAATCAGAATAAATTTAGGTAAGACGATAATTTATCACCTTTCTCATCAAGCAAAGAAATTGAATCCAGCCCCGGCATTTATTTAAGACTGGACTGAGTAACGTTTACACTTACCTATAGGATATAGGTGCGGCGTGGGTCTTAATCCCTATTAGGGATTGAAATATTATTGTGGGGATACAGGAGACTCAACTGCCCCTAAAGCTTTCAAAGTGGCGATAGTCGCCTCAGTTAAACCACTAACACCAGTAATATTCATTTTTTCATAAGGGCGATCGCTTCTTAGCGTCTGCAAACACTCACCAGTCTGCATATCCCAAAGCTTAATCGTCTCATCTTTGCTGCCACTGGCTAAAATCTGCCCATCGGGACTGAAAGCAACTGAATATACCGCCAAACTATGTCCTGGCAATTTGATATACTTACCTGTTGCCACATCCCAGAGTTTCACCTTGGGGTCAGTGCTACCACAGGCTAGAACACCATCAGGGCTGAAAGCCAGCGACCATATTCCATGACTACCTTCTGGCAAAGTTTTTAAGCAGCGACCTGTCACCGCATCCCATAGGGTGATAGTTTCGTCACTGCTGCTACTAGCCAGAATCTTACCATCGGGACTGAAAGCAACTGAATGTACCCAACTGATATGTTGCTGGCATACGTGCAGACATTTGCCTGTTTTCACATCCCATAGCCTTACCGTAAAATCTTGAGAACCACTGGCAAGTATAGAACCGTCCGGGCTAAAGCTAACTGCATAGACTACATCAGAATGCCCCTGCAAAGTTTTTAACTCGACACCTGTAGCAACATCCCAAAGCTTCACCTCGCGGTACGAACTAACAGCCAAAGTTTTTCCATCTGGACTGAAAGCAACAGACCATACTCCATCAATATGCCCTTGGGAAACTCTAATGCAGCCACCTGTTGCCACATCCCAGAAACGTACCGTTTGGTCATAACTAGCACTGACCACAATTTGACCATCAGGGCTGAAACTAACTGCCAAAATTCCATTACTGTGTCCCAGCAAAGTTTTGATGCAGCGACCTGTTGCCACATCCCAAAGACGTACCTTTTGGTCATAACCGCCACTAGCCAAAATTTGACCATCCAAACTGAAGCTAATTGACTTTATCCAACTGATACGTCCTTGCAAAGTTTTGATGCAGCGACCTGTGGAGACATCCCACAGTTTTACAGTTTGGTCTAAACCACCACTGGCAAGGGTGTAACCATGTGGAGAAAAGGCGACTGACCATACCCAACTGGTGTGTCCCTGTAGAGTTCGGACACACTCGCCAGTGTTAATATCCCACAACTTCACTGTGCGATCGCAACTGCCACTAGCCAGTAACACAGGCATCTTCCCTGTGACATCAGATGGACTAAAGGCAACTGACCATACTCGGTTCGCATGACCTGCCAAAGTTCTTAACTCTCGACCTGTGGCAACATCCCACAAACGTACTGTACAGTCTTCACTGCCACTAGCTAAGGTGCAACCATCTGAACTAAAAGCAACTGACCATATCCACCAAGTGTGTCCCTGCAAAATTCTGACGCAGCGACCTGTTTCAACATCCCAGCAACGCACCTTTTTGTCTATGCTGCCACTTGCCAAAATTTTGCCATCCGGGCTGAAAGCAACTGACAATACCGCATCGCTATCTTCCTGCAAAGTTCTTAACTCTAAACCTGTGGCGACATCCCAAAGTTTCACCGTCTTGTCTACACTGGCACTAGCTAAAATCTGCCCATCTGGACTAAAAGCAACTGTCCAAACCCAACTGGTATGTCCCTCTAAAACTTTCAGACATTGACCGCTAGCGACATCCCATAACCTTACAGTATGGTCGTGACTGCCGCTGGCTAGTATCTTATTTTGAGGACTGAAGGCAACTGATTGTACAGAACCAGTATGCCCATGACAAGCTAAAAGTTGTTGACCATCCGCAACTTGCCACAGGTGAATATCACCATTTGCATCCCCAGTAGCCAAAATTCCATCCAAACTAAATGCTACCGAGATGATGCTATCTAAGTTTTCCGCAAAAACAGATTTGGATAATTCACAGTGGGCAAAATTGACTTGATGCAAATTGACTTTGGTAAGATAAGCTTGCCAAACTGTTAGATGAGAAAAATCAAGTTGGCTTAAATCAATCTGCATTTGAATCATCAAATTTAGGGAATTACCTCCGGCATAGCCTGTTTCTCTTGGAGATTTTCCGCGCAGGTTTGATAAAATTTCAACGAGTTGATTTTTAATATTGTTTTTATTGCCGATGAGATAAAGCAATTTATCGCTAATCGGTTTCAGAATAAGGCGAATTTGAGTATCCCTTACATAGTCTTTTGCTGTAGCTGTGATGAGAGCATGGGTTTGGAAAAATGAAAGTTTGTGAGTAACAATTTCTTCAACAACTTGCTCGATGAATTGCTCAGTTAGATACTCCATTACTACTGGTTGAAGAGTGAAGAGGCAGTTGCTTTTCTCGACAAGCGATCGCCTGAAAAGCGATTCTAACGCTTCTAGTAACTTTGCCGGGGATAAAGGCGCAACAATATCCTCTCGCAACTCGGCAAGCGAAACGGGTTCGCGATTGATTGCCAGCCAGTACATTATTTGCTTTTCTAAATCTGACAGTCGGTTAATCTGTTGGTCTAATAAATCTCGAATATCGCCAAAAACGGTTGTGCCTTCAGCGAGAAATTGTGATATATTGCTATTAAATAATTCTTGGACTGTGGTGGCAATAATTTTTAAAGCTAAGGGATTGCCTGCGTAGCGGTTAATAAGTTCTTGCCATTCAGAGTCTGAGCCGAAAAAGAAATGATTAGCTTTAAATATATGTCGTCCGACAACTGCATTTAAACCTGATAATTGCAAAGAGCGAACGGGTAATCCTCCTTCTAGGGCGGCAACTTCTCTAGGTTTTTCCCGGCTAGTAAGAATTAAACAACTCTGATGAGCGGCTTCGCCTACTCGTCGGAATAATTCGCCGTAATCTTCATATCCTTCTCGATAGTATCCAGCACAGTTACCGCTGCATAAAAGAGATTCAGCATTATCTAGAACTAACAAGCAACGTGAAGAACGTAAATAATCAATGAGGCGAGAAATTAGAGCGCTAATATTTTCTGGTAAATGGGTTTCTTGATGATTGGAGAAAAACTCAATCAGGTGGGAAAGAATTTCTTTGAGGGGTGGGGCATTACGAAGCGATCGCCAAATGACATACTCGAAGTTATCCTGAATTTGTTCGGCTAATTTCACCGAAACCGCAGTTTTACCAACTCCCCCCATTCCCAGGATGGTGACAAGTCGGCAATGCTGGCTCAAAATCCAGTATTCTAGTTTTGCAAGTTCATCCTCGCGTCCGTAAAAAACCGAGACATCAATCGCTTCTCCCCAACAAGAGCGAGTTTTAGGGGGATTTTTGGACGCTGATTCAATATCTGGTTTAGGTCGGCAATAATCAGGTTTATCTAGCGCCAGATTAAAGGCTCGAAAAAAAAGAGCGAGTGTCTGCTTATCGACACCTTCATCACGAGCAAGAACCTTCGCCACAGTAAAGGGAGCTAGTTGAGTGCGATCGCTTAATTCTTCAAGAGTATACTTGTCTCCAGCATTTTCCAGAATTTCCGCCTGATGTCTTGCATCTTGCAGCTTCTTCAAGCCTTGGAGAGTAAGGATAACACCGCGCTGGCGTTTTTGCTTATAGCGATCCATACCTCATTAGGGGGTTAGAGACTTAAGTTAGTGCTTAACACCTTTAACTTTACTGGCGAAACCTGATTGATGGTGACATCTTGGAATCAGGTTTTCAATGTTGAGCTAAAGGAGAAAATTATGAACCCGACAGCAACTAGACTTGAGCCGAACAAGCAAAAAACTCAGATAATCAATCCTATTGAGCGTCCTCAGATTACCCAAGAGCTTTCCGAAAACATCATTTTAACCACAGTAGACGATTTGTATAATTGGGCTAGACTGTCCAGTTTGTGGCCTCTGATGTTTGGGACTGCTTGCTGCTTTATTGAAATGGCTGCTTTTTTCGCAGCACGGTTTGACTTCGAGCGTTTTGGCTTCAAACCTTGGCCCAGTCCTCGCCATGCTGATGTTATTATCACTGCTGGCACCATCACAATGAAAATGGCACCCGCCTTGGTGCGCCTCTACGAACAAATGCCAGAACCCAAGTATGTAATTGCGATGGGTGCTTGCACAATCACTGGGGGAATGTTCAGCAGCGACTCACCGACAGCGGTGCGAGGCGTGGACAAGTTAATTCCGGTAGATGTATATTTACCTGGTTGTCCTCCCAGACCAGAGGCAATTATTGATGCCATCATCAAACTGCGTAAGAAAGTAGCGCAAGAATCGATACAGGAGCAAGGTGCATTTTCTCAAAGTCATCGCTACTACAGCATTACTCACAAAATGAAGCCTGCGCCACCGCTTTACTCTGGGGAATATTTAGAGTCATCGTCGCGGAATAATCCGCCCGAAGAATTAGCCAAAATGATAAAAGAGGCATCTTCTGTGATGTTTCCATCACTCCCAGAAAAGAATCAATCAAAAATCTGAATTGGTAGGGAATGGAAGCCACCCCCGTGCGCTGTGTTAAAAGCGCACGGGGGTGCGTGGCGCGAGAGGAAACTCAGCGCTAAAAGCTGGCAAACCGTTGAAACGGGTTGAAAACTCACTCAGTAAGCTTTAGCTCACTTTAGCTTTTAGCGGGAAATATTATTTTCAGGCTCCTTGCATCAGTGTCAACATACCTTAGCATTCGATAGGATGGTTTAGATGAGCGATCTAAACCGATGCTACAAAGTGCTGGGAATTGAGCCTGGAGCGTCACCGGAAGAGGTGAACCAGGCTTATAAGGATTTAGCGTTTATTTGGCATCCCGATCGGATTCCTGAAGATAATCCTCGGTTGCGGCTAAAGGCTGAAGAAAAACTCAAAGAGATTAATCACGCACGGGATGAATTGCGGTCAATTCAAAGAAATACTTCTAAAAAAACGGCTCAATCGCAGCGATCGCAATCTCGTACACAACCACATAATACCGCAGCCAATTCTCGATCTCGCCCGAACGAACAGGCTAAATCTCACCATCAAACCAACTCGGCGCGTTCCGATCTCAGTGGAGGCGACTTTCGTGGTGCTAACTTCAAAGAAAAAGACTTGTCAGGCAGAAACTTCAGTTATGCTAATTTGAGCCAAGCTAACCTGAGCGATGCCTTTCTACATAAAATCAATCTTCAGGGAGCCTCTCTCTACAGAGCGAATCTTTTTAGAGCCAATTTGCTGCAAGCAAACTTGAGGGATGCCAATTTACGGGAGACTAACTTAATTGGCGCTGATTTGAGTGGTGCTGATTTGAGTGGTGCTGATTTGACTGATGCAAAGGTTGGGGTAAATGACCGCCTGCTGGTTAAGCTGGTTGGAGCCAAGTTGACCGGCGCAATATTGCCAGATGGGACAATCCACGACTAGCTTTAAGATATGACTGGGAACGAGATTATAGCAATTCTCAATTGGGTGCGATACATAATACATATGTAGGGACATGGCAATGCCATGTCCCTACCAAGATGGGGAGAACTTCAGAACCGCGATATATTCCGCCCAACTGAGAAACCCTATATTAGTACGGATCTGAGCTAAGTCGCCCTTTGTTAACGCTTCTGAGATAGTAGCCAGATGTAGGGCGATTTTTGAGGTTGAATGTACCGCCGCTTTTAACTTTCCAAATCTTGTAGTTAGAGAAGGTCAGGGGGGTTTGCGGTTCGCATACCTCTGGCATATGGTCAGCGAGGACAAAGTATGCACCACCTCCCATCACCCGCGCCATCCCGTTTTTATCTACAACAACCGATGTATCTTCGTCTACTGCTATTCCGAAGGCGCTGTCAGATATCCCGTCTCTGATTTGACGCGCAATAAAGGTCATGATGCGACCCATGCGATCGCGTTTGCTAAAGTGGGTGTCTACAAGGGTTGCTTTCATATTCGCCCACTTAAAGAAGTCGTAGGTGAAGCTGATGTCTTCATAGGGGTCTTCTAAAGCTTCCCTGGTTTCCACAGTATCCGAGCAGGCGTTGTAAACAAAATCACTTTGGATCATCGAACCTGCACTGGTGCCACCAATTGCGCCACCTCTGGCATTTACTGATTTTACCGCCGCCTCAACCGCTGTATTTTTGAAGTTCCGGGTGTATTCGCACTGGTCGCCACCAGCAAAAAATATCACCTCAGCGTTTTTGATAGGATTGACAACATTCGCTTTTTGTGCATCGTCCCGACTGGTGATGACAAGAGTTTCCACGGAGTCAACACCTTTCATGGATGCGATCGCATCGTTGTATCCATCATCGCCGGAGGATCTGATAACTACGACATCAACTTTGGTGGCGCAATTTGTACAACCCCTTACCTGATTAATCATCCACTGAATCGCCTCATCTACATCAGGGCCACCGCCGCCAAAGTTATAGGCTGGGCCAGCTAAGGTAGGATTAACATCGGCGGAGTTACCCTTCAGATAGCGCGTAACTTTGGCTTGGGCGGGTAAGGTTAGAACTGTCATTATTATCATCAACAACAGTGCCACCGTGCTGATTTTCAGTGCTGAAGGGAGTCGGGATAAATTTACCATAGCTTGCTGACTGAAATTGTCGGAGTGGGGTTTTCCCGCCCCTACTGGTAACGAGAATTATATTACCGGGCGAATGGCACTAACCGGAAAGCTTGCGTTTTGCCGAGATATGTGGATACGCCGATAATAATTTTGCCCCTGGCGTCAAACCGCCAACTCTACAGCATCTCTTCTTCGCGTAGAGTCAGGATTTCGACACCTTCCTCAGTCACAACTACTGTATGCTCAAACTGAGCGGAAAGCTTTCGATCCTTGGTGACAGCAGTCCAGCCATCTTTGAGAACTTCCACCTCCCAAGTACCTTCATTAATCATGGGTTCGATAGTGAAGACCATTCCCGATTTCAGACGCTTACCTGTATTCCGTTTACCATAGTGGGGAATCTCTGGTGCAGTATGAAAAACGCGGTGTACGCCGTGTCCTGCAAAATCCCGCACTACGGAAAAGCCCTCTTTCTCAGCATATTCTTGGATAGCTGCACCAATGTCGCCAATCCGCGCCCCAGGCTTAACTTCGGCAATTCCTCGGAAAAGACACTCTTTGGTTACTTCAACCAGCTTTTTTGTTGTAGGTGAGGGCGAACCGACAAAGAATGTCTTAGATGTATCTCCGTAATAACTATTAAGAATTGGTGTCACGTCAATGTTAATAATGTCACCGTCTTTAAGAACTTGTTTAGCACTTGGGATGCCGTGACATACTACTTCATTGATGCTGGTGCAGATAGATTTGGGAAATCCTTTGTAGCCTAGTGGAGCGCTTATTGCTCCCTGTTCTTTTGTCCAGCGTTCTGCTTCGTCGTTGATTTGTAATGTGCTTACTCCTGGTTTAACCATTGGTTCTAGGTGGGACAGGAGGGCGGCGGCTAAGCGTCCAGAGGCACGCATTTTTTCTACTTCTCTGCTAGATAAAATCTCGATCATTTCGGTTTTCATTGTTATTGCCTTTTAAGTTGTAGTTGATGGTTTTGGGTTGAGTTTAAGAGATGAACCGCGAAGGAAGAGGAGGAAGAAGAAAGAAAGAAAAAAAGAAAGAAAGAAGAAGTAATTTGTAGGTTGGGCTTACCGTGTGGAAACTCAACAAGTCACGCTTGTTTACACGGATGTTGAGTTTCGTTTTGTGTTGATATATCTACTGGTATCCTGCGGCTTGCAGTTTAAAAAGGGTAGCGTAGCGTCCCTGAAGCTGCAACAACTCTTGGTGAGTTCCTTCTTCCAGTACAACGCCTCCTTCTAAAACTACAATTGTGTCAGCCATGCGTACAGTTGAAAAGCGGTGCGAGATGAGGAGAACCATCTGATGCTGGGTAAGCTTCTGAAAACGTTCAAAAATCTTTACTTCAGCTTCCGCATCCATCGCTGCTGTTGGTTCGTCTAACACCAAAATATCCGCCGCAGTTCGCATAAATGCACGGGAAAGAGCAATTTTCTGCCACTGTCCGCCGGAGAGTTCGACTCCTCCCCGAAACCATTTCCCTAATTGAGTTTGATAGCCTTGGGCCATTTTCTCAATGAAAGGTTCAGCCATGCCTTTTTCGGAGGCAATTTTCCAGCGTTTTTCGTCTTCTATGTGGTCTACATCGCCAACGCCGACATTTTCCCCGACTTTGAACTGATAGCGCACAAAGTCTTGAAAAATTACGCCGATGCGATCGCGCAACACTTCACTATCCCATTCTTGTAAGTCTAAGCCATCGAGTAAAATGCGTCCTGAGTCTGGTGTATACAGTCGGGTTAAAAGCTTAATCAGGGTAGTCTTTCCCGAACCGTTTTCCCCGACAATTGCTAGTTTTTCTCCTGGTTTCAGGTGTAGGGAAATTCCATTTAAGGCGGGTTGCGAACTTCCAGGGTAGGTGAAGTAGACGTTCTGGAAACGTACCCCATCACCGGGAATTAACCCCTCAGTTGCTGTACCCCAAGATTTCGGGATTTCTTCTTCTAGAAATTCGTAGAGGTTGGAGAGATACAGGTTGTCTTCGTACATTCCGCCGATGGAACCCAAGGCGGCGGAAAAGGTAGACTGTCCTTGGCGGAATACCATTAAGTACATGGTCATGTCGCCGAGGGAGATGCGACTAGCGATCGCTTCCAGTACAATCCAAGCGTAGGCGAGATAAAAGGCGCAGGTACTCAATAACCCCAACAAGTAACCCCAAAATCCTCGCCGTAGAGTCAGGTTGCGGTCTTCGTCGTAAAGTCGATGGAAGATGTCACGGTAGCGTTGTAGTAACAGATCCCCCAGTTGGTAAAGTTTCACCTCTTTGGCGTAGTCTTCTCGCGCAATCAGGGTTTCTAGGTAGTGTTGGGCGCGAGTTTCGGGGGATCGCCAGCGGAATAGGCGAAAAGCTTCCCCAGAGAAGCGAGATTCGGCGATGAAGGCGGGTAATGCTGCTGCTGCAAGTATCACCACAGCCCAAGCGGAGAAATTCAGCAACAAGCCGCCGTAAGTCACCAGTGAGAGAGCATTTTGAATTAAGCTGAATGTGCGGCTTACTAGGGAGAGGGGACGGCTTGATGCTTCCATCCGCGCCCGCATCAATTTGTCGTAAAATTCGGAATCCTCAAAATAGCGAAGTTCTAGCGTTAGCGCTTTTTGCAAAATTAGAACATTCACTTTTTGTCCCAGCAGGACTCGCAGCAAAGATTGACAAACAGTTAAACCCCGCTGACTACCTGCAAGTAATATAACTGCGATCGCTTCGAGTCCCACGTAACCCAAAGCTTGAAGGCGTTCGCTTTGCAACCCGGTTTGAGAAGCTAAGACTACTGCATCGACAATTAATTTGCCTACATAGGCGACGGCGGCTGGTAGCAAACCTGCCACTATAGTAAGGATGGCAAAGATGATTGTCAGAATGCGGCTAGTAGTCCAAACTAAGCTGAGGGCGCGATCGCTGTATCGGAAAACTGCTAGAGATTGACGCAAACGTTGCCAAATACCCTGGAGAAAGTTAAATTTCTGGTGACGACTCATATCTTTGTTATAAATCGTCTTTAGGGATGTTGTGTTGCACCTTCAGGGAGGTAAGAGAACCTGAAGTTTCGAGTAGCGATCGCGCAACACTCCAGATAAGGCCCGTAACCCCCACTCTTCGCAGCGACGATGACCAACTGCAACAACGCTGATACCAGTTTCTTTTACAGCAGCTTCAGCAGGTTGTCTCAACTGCCCTGTAATATATAAATCGACCTTACGCAACGCCGCCTCGCGTACCAGCGCATCTGTCATCGCGCCAACTACAGCAACCCGCTTCACCTCACCGCTAACTCCCGCCAGCACTTTGTCGCGTCCGCCGAAGATTTCGTTTAGACAACTACAGTAACTCACCATACTCTGAGTGGGAATTTCCCCCAGCATCCCAATTGGTCGCCCTTCTTTCTCACCCAACACCTCTAATGCAGACATTCCCAACACATCTGCAAGACGATTATTAAACCCCAGTGTCAGGCGTTCATCAAAAGCTAAATGATACGCGACCACACCTATATCTGGCGCTAACCCCGGTTCCAGTTTCCAGGGACGATGTAGAAATAAAGCATCTATTTGTCTAGATTTTGCCCATTCTACCAATCCATCCCAAGGTTCCAGCGCTAATCCAAAACGATGAATTGGGCGTGTTGAATGGTGGTAAATTCCGCCTTGGTCATCACCGAAACGATGGACGGCAAAGAATTGATTTAAAAATATAGCAATATCATTTATAGTGAGCATAATCTTACTTATAAAAAGAGTCAAAAGCTAGCTTGATCCCCCCCAGCCCTCCTTTTCAAGGCTACCGTGTATACACAAGTCTTCTAGCGCTGTCCTATAACGTTTTGATCCCCCCAACCCCCCTTAAAAAGGGGGGAACCGGAGTCAAAGTCCCCTTTTTAAGCAAGAGGCAAGGGGATCTCCAAGGATTTCTCTTCTGTATAGAGATGTGTATACAAGGCAGCTTTTCAAGGGGGGAGAATTAAGTCTTAGTCCCCCTTTTTAAGGGGGATGCAAGGGGGATCTCGACTGTTTAAGCGTCTCGATTATGACTTTTCAGACATCCTCTGAGAAGTTTGCTGTAATTTTTGCGCTTCTTGTAATTCTAGTCTCGCCAGGGATGTAGCCGCATCCGCTAGCTGTAAAGCTAAATTCGCCCGACAAATTGGGTCTTTTTCTTTCCAGAGATCCTTCGCTAGAAAATTGACTCGATAGCGAAACATTTTAATTGAGCAGGGCGGAATAACTTTAATTTTCATAGCTATAATCTCTTTTCTACAGCAGCTCGAATGCGAAGGAATACCCATTCTGGCTCTAGGTACACAAATGTTAGCAATATCACTTCATCTTCACTAATAATTTTTACATCGTAGGTTGTTTGTTGAGGTTCAACCAGTTCATGTTTCACAACTACAGTGTATTCCCCAACCGGAAGGTCATCAAAACCCGCATCCGCATAAATAAAGTCAAAAGTCTCCTCTGCAAGCGGCTGTCCGTCTTGCCGAAGTAAAGTTACAAATGCAATGCCATCAATGGAAGTCAAGGCATTGTTATCTTGATTCCGAATCATCACGAAAATATCGGACATCTAACCATTGCCTTTCGTTTCTAGTGTCACGAGTTTATCTCAAAATGAAAGCGATCGCTTTTTGATTCGGTGAGCAGTAATATTGCTGTAGCAAACTTCTATTCAGAGGCGCTATGTTCATTAGCCTGATTGCAGACTACGGAAACGGTGATCCAGCATTTGCTGAGGTTACACAACGTCTTTTGATGGCTTTACCAGCATCCCAGATTTACTGCCTCTCGGTGCCTCCCTTCAGTACCCTGGCGACTGGCTTTTGGGTGGCGCAACTCGGACTAAACCCTGGTTCCGCAGATCGACTAATATATCACAATTGCGCTCCTCGCCAAGATGACCCGGAGGCCCGTAAAAACAACGAGGGCGAGGGATTGACGTATGCTCTGCTACCAAATGGTGTCAAAGTGGTGGGTGTATTTGCTGGCTACACTCTCTCTTTTATCAAAGACCATGCTGAAGTTTTACACACAGTGAAGGTTTCGCGGGGAGGATCGCAGTTTCGATCGCGGGATGTGTTTCCCACTGCTGCTGCTGCGATCGCTTCGGGAGATACTAGCCTTTTGGGAGAAGTCTTGCAGCCAGACCAGATACCTGATGCACCAAGCGATCGCATCGCCTGGTGTGATGGCTACGGTAACATTAAAACCACTATCCCCGCCCATAGCGTCGATTTGAAACCAGAACAAAAGGTGGTGGTTCGAGTCGGAGATGTGGTCAGCGATGCCATCTACTCAGACGGTAGTTTCAAAGTCCCAGAAGGAACTCTGGCATTTTCGCCGGGAAGTTCTGGTTGGAATTCCGCTAAAGATAATCAACCGATCCGCTGGATGGAGTTATTTCTGCGCGGCGGAAGTGCTTGGGAACGTTTCGGCAGACCCCGCTTAAATCAGTTAGTAACTCGCCTGAGTTAACCAAATTAAAAATTAAAAATGCAAAATCCTAATTAATTTTGCATTTTTAATTTTTTGAAGGCTGTTTGGAATTTCCTGCCGCTGCTTGCACCACATTCCAAAATGCTGAAACAAATGCCGCTGCTAAAAGTACCAACATCAAAGTACCGAGAGCTGCAAAGGGAGAGAAAATGGTTAATATTAACAATGCCAAAACTATAATTGACACCACCGCTCTATTCATAAGTCTCATTTCCAGTTCCAGGCTACTCATACAGCATATCAAGGCGATTCCCTAAACCGCGCCTTCCCCTTTGCTGAATTTAATCTCATCACTTTGAGAGATGAAACGCCGATTCACAAACTCCAAATGTGGAGAAAATTTAGCTATGAGGCTCTACTTTTTTAAAGACTCTCAGCACTAAAAAACACAACAAAGCACCAATTAAGCTTATCTGCCATAACCCACAACCTGCGGCAATTCCCAACGCCGCAGAAACCCAAATAGCAGCAGCAGAAGTGAGTCCGTGAATTTTAATCTTTTTCCTCGATTCCTGCTGCGATTCCCGTAAAATTTCCCCAGCACCTAAAAACCCAATACCCGCTGTAATTCCTTGAATTACTCTACTTAGAGCATCAGAGTTTAGTTCATTCTCATCTACCAAAAGGGGTATTAATGTCAAAAGTGCTGCACCAAAACTTACCAGCATATGAGTTCTTAAGCCAGCTGGTTTGTTCTTTAGTTCGCGTTCTATACCGATAATCGCTCCAACAAGCATAGCAAAGCATAGCCTGAAGCTGATGCCTAACCAATCATTCGGGGAAAGTAAGTAAGTTTGTGACAATTTTGTACTGGAAGAAGGAATACTTCAACCAGTTTAAGTTACAAGCTGTTTTGGGTAACGGAGAGGGAGGGATTCGAACTCTCGGAACCTTTCGGTTCACTCGATTTCAAGTCGAGCGCATTAGACCACTCTGCCACCTCTCCAGGTTCATTTTTTTATCATATCAAGATTGGTGGATCTTTTGACTACTGGCTGAGGATTGATTGTACTGACTCTTGGCGACGATAAAGAATTTGCTCGGATGCTATGTTGAAGCCACCGCCAAGCCAAACGAGGGAGACTTGGGAGACGACACCGTTTTGCAGGGAAACAAGGGAGAAGTTACGCAAGCGATCGCTTGGTGTCTGAATAATCCGGGGTACACTTGCCGCATTTAAGTAAACTGTGCCTTCTGCGCCGACATAGATAGGGTTTCGCAGCTCTTTAGTATGACGCAGTTGGTGGTGCATATGACCGAAGGTAACTAGGGCAATGGTTTTACCCTGGTTGCGAGATTGAGCGATCGCATCCGCAAAATCCGGATCGCCATAGTCGCCGCCGATGGGATACCAATCTTTCCCGCAAGGATCTTCTGCGCGATCGCCTAACCCGATTGGGCCATTGTGTCCCATAAAAATGATAGTTTCATAAGCGGCGCTATTTGCTGCCGCGACGATGCGCTCGGTGGATTCTGCAAAATTCGTTACTTTGTAACGCTCTTGATAGAATTCCGCATTTTTCCAAACCAAGCCACCCCAGCTAAAGGGACGACTCCCGACCACACTTAAATTGAGTTCTGGAAAGTCGAGCTTACCATAGCCGACATGGGCTTCTCCCAGTAAATCCAATTGTTCCTGCACTCGGTCTTCTTTTTCACGGTCGTAGGGACACCGCTTTCTACCCCAATCTGAGGCACTATACCAAGCGTCATGGTTGCCCATAATTGCTGCTTTGGGGAGATTGAGAGATGCGATCGCCTCTACTACATCCACCGATTCATTACCAAAATCCCCCACAAACAGCACCAAATCAACACCTAGATGCTTGAGGGCTAGTTCGTCCTCAGCTTCCCATTGGTCGTGAACATCTCCCACAACAGCGATTTTGATGGATTTCTCTTGATAACTCGTCATGCCTACCCCCTTGCCTATATTCCAGAATAGCAATCTGAGGAACGAGAGAAATTTCTTATATAAAAAACCTAATCCCCCACAGCAGCTTTTGGTAAAAACAACTATAATTACTGATTACACCCCTAGCAACTTGGTACTCAAGGCATCTTTTAACTGTGTTTACCAATACACTTCCCCAGCGCACTATTACCCAGACCGACGCACTCCCTTACGATTTGTTTGAGGCAATAAAAGCCTTAAAAGAGAAGCTTAACGCCGTTATTATTGCCCATTACTATCAAGACCCTGATATTCAGGATGTAGCAGATTATATCGGGGATTCCTTAGAACTTTCTCGCAGAGCAGCCAGCACCGATGCTGATGTCATCGTCTTTGCAGGGGTTCACTTTATGGCGGAAACGGCCAAAATTCTCAATCCAGATAAACTGGTGTTGCTGCCAGATTTGGACGCAGGTTGCTCTTTGGCAGATAGTTGTCCGCCGGATGCCTTTGCCAAATTTAAAGCTGCTCATCCCGGACATTTGGTGGTTTCTTATATTAACTGCTCCGCTGAAATTAAGGCGATGAGCGATATTATTTGCACAAGTTCTAACGCGGTTAAAATTGTCAACCAAATCCCAGAAAATCAACCGATAATTTTTGCTCCCGACCGAAATTTAGGGCGATATGTTATGGAGCAAACTGGGCGAGACTTGGTGCTGTGGCAAGGTAGTTGTATTGTCCATGAAACCTTCTCTGAAAAGAAGATTATCCAGCTAAAAATTCAACATCCAAATGCTGAGGTAATTGCTCACCCTGAGTGCGAACCTCCAGTTTTGCGCCACGCCAATTATATTGGATCTACTTCTGCTCTGCTGAATTATTCTCAAGCAAGTGATAGCCGGGAATTTATTGTTGCTACTGAGCCGGGGATTATCCATCAAATGCAGAAGCGGGAGCCGAATAAAAAGTTTATTCCAGCGCCGCCGATGAATAATTGTGCTTGCAATGAGTGTCCGTTTATGCGGTTAAATACGCTGGAGAAGCTTTATTTAGCGATGAAAAATCGAACGCCAGAGGTGACTTTACCGGAGGAAATGCGAGTTGCAGCGTTGCGTCCAATGCAGCGGATGTTGGAAATGAGTATTTAATTGAACCTTTTTATTAGCCCTTTTTCAGGAGATTCTCAAAGGATTTCTCTAGTGTTTGGGCTTTAAGGTGTCGCTTTTTCTTAGCCCCCCTTAAAAAGGGGGGTTGGGGGGATCAAAGCATAGTTGTCATCGGTGCAAATCCCTCCTAGTTAAAAATAATTGTAGGTTGGTTTGAGGCACGAAACCCAAGGGAGCAGCCCGTTTTTGCAAAAATACCTGGCGATTGGAAATCGCGGCTACACAAACCAAGTCCGCCTGCGCGGACTCAATTGGGCGATTTGCAAATACGGGATGCTCCCCGAAACCCAACTACGCTTTAGCTAAAATCGGAAAAATGAGTAAAGAGTGTTTAATTGTTTTTACTCGCTATCCAGAACCGGGAAAAGCGAAGACTCGATTAATTCCGGCTTTGGGAACCCAAGGTGCGGCAAATCTTCATCGTCAGTTAACTGAATATACTCTTTCACGGGTTAGGGAACTCCAGGGGGAACGTCCTACGAGTGTGGAAGTTTATTTTTCTGGCGGTAGTCAACAGCTGATGCAAGACTGGCTAGGGGCTGATTTTGTCTGTAAGCCTCAAGTTGATGGAGATTTAGGGTTGCGGATAGTGTCGGCGTTTGATGGTGCTTTTAGTAACGGGATAGAGGGTGCTTTGATTATTGGCACTGATTGCCCCGATTTGAGTGCGAAAATTATGTCAGAAGCGTTTGATGGGCTAATTCTGCACGATTTGGTTTTGGGGCCAGCGTTGGATGGAGGATATTATTTAATAGGTTTGCGTCGGGTTTTTCCCCAACTGTTTGCGGAAATTCCTTGGGGAACTTCGGATGTGTTGGCAAAAACTATAGCGATCGCGTCCTCTATGAATTTGAGTATAGCTTATCTTCCACCTCTGGCTGATATTGACCGTCCAGAGGATTTGGCACAACTTAAAAATTTTGAATTGTAGAGATGCGATATATCGCGTCTAGAGTTAGGAGTCATGAGTGACAGAAGCACCAAGGATTTCGGTTATTATTCCAGTTTTAAATGAGGCTTCCCGAATTAGATTAAATTTAGCAAGCTTTGAAAAGACGACAAATGTGGAAGTGATTGTGGTGGATGGGGGAAGTCAGGATGAAACTGTCGCTATAGCTAAATCTTTGGGTGTACAAGTTCTGTCTACTGCTGCTGGTCGCGATCGCCAAATGAATGTGGGTGCTAAAGTTGCTACAGGGGATATTCTGCTATTTCTTCATGCGGATAGTCGTTTACCTTTTGGTTTCGATGCTATGGTTCGCCAAGCATTAGCTGAAAGAGGAACAATTGCTGGTGCATTTGAGTTGAAGATTGATGCACGGATGCGATCGCTTCGTCTGGTAGAAAAGATGGTAAATTGGCGATCGCGCTTTTTGCATCTACCCTACGGTGATCAAGCAATCTTTTTGAAAGCATCGGTTTTTCACGAGATTGGGGGTTTTCCCAATCTCCCAATTATGGAAGATTTTGAATTTATCCTTCGCCTGCGACGTTTGGGAAATGTTACTCTTGTCCCCGCTTCCGTGTTGACTTCTGCACGTCGTTGGCAAAAACTTGGGGTGCTAAAAACTACCTTAATTAATCAGATTGTAATTATTGGTTATTTCCTGGGATTTTCCCCCTCTCGACTTGCAGAATTTTATCGCACTAGGAAGTAAGTAGAGAAGTTTTCTAGGTTTTCAGTTATTATTCTTAGGATTTTTAATACCCATAATAGGGATTTATGGGAATTTCAGCCCCACCACCAACAGCCCCGGCAACTAACCTAGTGGCGTAGTAATAGATTGACATTTTGCTGCCGTTGCGCTAAATCTTGAACCGAGCCAATATCAACCAAATTACCTTTACCAAACGCGATCGCACTTTCATCATCTTCTGCAAAACTTGAAAGAGCGATCGCGCATTTTAACGCCTCAACCCAGCCACCTAGCAAAGTTTTGTTTCTGGGTATCGTCTGGAGACTCCACTGGGACAATTTTATAGGAAGTCGGACGAGGCTCTGCCAAAGTCACCAGACTTGTGCGGAGTTCATCTTGATGGAAAACTGTAACTTGGATAGTGTTACCTGGATTGTAATCTTTCAGGCGATCGCTCAAATTTTGCGCCGTCACCCGAAAACCGTCTATCGCCAGCAACTCATCTCCCGCATCAATTCCGGCTAACTGCGCCGGAGAACCCGCCTCCACAAATTTGAGCATTTCCCGCCCGTTTTCTGTCTTCGCCGTCACCCCCAGGTAAGCAACTGGTTCCTCTTTTTCCCCAACCAAGCGCAAGCCAAAAGGTGACAAATACTCATCAAAAGGTAGCTCATCGGTTCCGTCAACGTATCGAGCAAAAAACTCCTTCAAATCTGTTTCAGCAACCGATTCAATTACTTGCTGCAACTCTTCTGGAGTAAAACCGACTTCATCTTGCCCAAATTGCTGCCACATTTGCCGCATCACATCATCAAGCGATCGCTTATTTTCATGACGCGCTCGAATCAGCAAATCTAGCAAAAATGATACCATTTCCCCCTTTAAATAGTAGGAAATCTGAGAATTTCCACTATTAGCATCCGGGCGATAAAGCTTAATCCAAGCATCAAAACTCGACTCGCTTGCGGGTTGCACCCGTCTCCCCGGTGTTGTTTGTAACCGGGTAATCTCCTTACCCAACTCATTCAAGAAAGACTTAATATCATATATCCCAGCCCGAAACGGAATCACTAAGTCGTAATAACTCGTCGTCCCCTCACTAAACCACAGAGAAGGCGTGTAATTTTCTCCGGTATAATCAAACACCTCCAGCGCTTTCGGGCGGATGCGCTTAACGTTCCACAGGTGAAAGAACTCATGCGCCACCAACTGCATGAAGCGATTGTACTTATCCGGTTCGCGAAACCCGAAACGGTGGTAATTCAAGGTGCAAGAGTTCTTATGTTCCAAGCCACCAGCCCCCGTAGAAGCTAGATGCAGCAAAAACACATATCTGTCATAAGGTAAACCCCCATACAGTTGAGCTTCCACCTCAATAATTTTCTGGATATCCGGAATCATTCGCTCTGCTTCCGCGTTACCCTTTCCCCAGATAGCTAATTCATGGGGTTTTCCCATAACCTCAAAGTGATACAACTGATGAGTCCCAATCTCGAAGGGACTATCTACCAGCGTGTCAAAATCAGGAGCCAGGAAGGTATTTCGATTGTCGATTGTCGATTTTGGATAATCAGATTCCTGGTTAGATTCGGCACTTTCTGATTTTTGCCGAACATCCCCGGAGCCAAAATTTAAAATCGGCAATTCCAAATCAGATGCAACTTGTAAGGGTGTTGTGATGTGCCACTCTGGGCGCGGCGGCACAATTGTAATTAGAATTGGTTGTTGCTCAAATTCTGGTATATAAAATAACAAGGCTGCGCTGTTAAAATAGCCGTGAGTTGCGTCCAGATGATTTGTCCGCACTGTTAGCTCGTTAGCAAATACACGGTAATTTACTGTAACTTTTGACACACCATTTGTGTCTACTTGCCAATGATTTTTACTTAATTTGCGCCACGTCAGAGGTTGGTCGCCGGAATAAGCAGAAAAATTTTGCAGATGCTTGGAATACTCGCGCACCAGATAGGAACCAGGAGTCCACACAGGCATTTTTAAATCCAGAACCTGTAGCTGCCAGTCCCGTAGAGTTAAAGATACCTCAAATAAATGGGATTCGGGTTCGCGGATTGCCACCAGGTAATGAATTTTTGGTGCGGTCTGAGGTAAATAGCGATCGCGAACAACGGTTGCTTGTGTCATTTTTAATTTTTATGGGGAACTATTAACTAATGTAGCGATTAGCCAGTTGTCCGTCGGCGTGGGAAGGTGGAATCCCAATCCCACTTTCCCACTCTTACCTGAGTACTACCTAAATTCGTCCCGCCAGATGGGTTAGTTGCTTGAGGTTAGTTAAATGTAGCGTCTGACGTGCCGGATTGATCTTGATCCAGCCTTTACTATCCAGTTTCCCCATAATTTTTGTCGTGTCCTCGACGCTGATATCTGTGACATTAGCCAAATCTTTAAAGGGGATATTAAAGATTTCTGTTCCCGTCTCAGTGGATTCGCCATAGTTTTCTCCCAAACCCACTAGAGTATTGGCTAATTTCACAGCTGGCGGCTGATGGCGCATTTGAAATCGTAAGTTAGTTTGGCGCAGACGCTTCACCATCAGTTGCAACATTCGGTGATGCAATTGCGGATCTTTGAAAAGAGTTTGAATAAACCGCTGGGCGGAGACACTGAGCAATTCTACTGATGAGAGAGCAATTACATCGGTGGAACGGGGAGATTCATCGAGAATTGCCATTTCCCCAAAAAAATCACCTCTGCCCAATATCGCCAAGGTAACGACATCTTCCCCAGAGAGACGACGTACTTTTACCCAACCTGACACTAAAAAGTAAACTGCATTGCCCCAAGCGTCTTCCATCAAAACAGCTCTATCTGATGGGTATTCGTGATCGACTGCAACAGACAAAAGCCATTCTAATGTCTCTGGAGCGGCAGTGTTAAATAAGGGGAAAAGCTCAGAAAAAGCTTTGGTCTGCATGAAAGGAAGTGTAAGGTGTGAAATTTTAATTTAACTTCTGAAAATACTATTATCTAGGATGGGCTATTAATCGTTTCATTGTTTAGCTTAGATAATACCCTACCGCAATAGGTACTCTCTTTGATATAGGCTTTTGTAGTCGCCGTACAGCCTGCCTTTCATTCCTATAGCAGCGATGGGCTAAACGCGCGATCTCATCCGCCTTGGTTTGAGCTTTCGGCTTTCATCCTTCCTTGAGCCTTGAGGAAAAAGCTTCTCCTACGCTTAGATTATCATTACCGAGGAGCCATCTTATCCCTTAACGCGAACAGAATCATCGTGTTTGCGATCGCTTGGCAACGGACTGAGGGTTGAGAGCTGTTGCTCAACGCTTTTTAGCAGGTGATTGAGGGCTTCTTTGTTCGGCATGGGATCGGATGAAGCGCCCTGCAAGGAGTCTGAGCCGTAGACATCGCATATTTGATTCACCTTGCGCTGAAGTTTCTCCCCAATACTCAAAGCTTCCCGCCACAGAATTGAGAGTTGCTGCTGCTTATAAGCCTTCAAAGCTTCTCCCCGAAACACTTGCAGGGTTGCCTCATCTCCATACTGGGAAGGCATAATCTGCAAGCGCAGCAACAAACTTTCTTGTTGATAACATCGCTCAATCTCAACCTTTTGATGCTGTTGGACTGGCATTAAAGGTAAGCTTCCTATCCGCTTTAGCTCGTCGATAACTCCTTGCAAAACGGGCAGAGGCAGCCCTGAGATCGCGCAATGTAAGACGTTATCTCGACTACAGAGAATGTTACCTTCATACAGATGGCGTTCGCAATCAATCCGATCAATTGTCCCGCTCAACGCCCGCCGCAGCAATTCTTTAAGGAGCTGCTGCGGCGAAAGAGTTGTTAAAACTGTAGAATCATAAACCTGATGGGGTGAAGGGTATGCGCCCGCTACTCGCTCTTTACTAACGGGTGTCTTTTGTCTAGCGCCCGTGTCTTTGTTGTCGCGCTTTAAATCTGATTTTCCAGTCGGTCTTTCCTGAGTTGGCCCGGAAGCAGGTTGAGCGTTTGCGCTATTGATTTCCTGTATCAACTCCTGTGGACTATCCACAATCAAGGTTGGTAGAGTGTCCCGATTTATCCGATCAGACTTTTTGTGCAGTTTTTCCTCACCAACTCGACTGCCTGAGGGTTTGGTTGCCGGAGTTGGGGTTTGGGCATCTTGAGCTGGTTGCTGAGAATTTCCGGTATTTTTCAAGTAGGCGCTGAGCATTGCCTGTAGAGCCTCGGCTTTTATTACCTGAATTTCTAGCGAGTAGTTCTGGTAAGCCAGGATGCGGCGGAGGTAGTCTAAGGTGGCGGTATCGTCTGGATGCACCATGCCCAGTTTCAGGCAGCTGCCTTCAACGGCTAGGGGTAAGATTTGATAGTAAAGACAGGCTTCAAAGGGCAGGAGCTTGTCAATCAGTCTAAACATTTGTTTACATCTATCGAAGGTGGGATTGGAGAACCAACACGGTTCACTGAAAGCCAAATATCCAAACCCTACGATTTGTTGGGATAGCACCTCATCCAACAAATGCTATATGCCTGTTGAGTGAGGTGCCAAGGGACTAACCTACAACTATTCTTAAGCAGACCGTATTGGATTGGAAAAAAAGCAAAGACAAAGGTAAAAGGTTCTTATGCAAAAGGCAAAAAGAATTTTTCCTCCCTAGCCCCTAGTCCCTATTCCAAATATCTAAGTCCTGATTAATATCTTAGATGCACCTTCGATGGAGTTACCGCGATTGATTAGCGGTTTAATGTCAATAAACCAGTCAATAGTTATAGTTTCGTTAAGACTATAGGGAGAGAATGCCAGTGTTTTTCGGCACGGCTCAGGGATCGCTCCGCAAAGCTTGAGCGGCTAAGTATAGTTTGCTCCATTCTCCCATAACTTGATGGCTTTTCATGTTCAACTCAGCCGCGATCGCTTCCATTGATTTACCATTTTTCAACAGCTCAATTAGCTGGCGACTTACCGGGGTAACGCTTTCGCACAATTGCTGCCATTGGGTGAGTGTCAGCCCAAAGCTATCCTGTACAGAGGTTTGTAGCCAATTTGCGACTAGCTCTGGCTGAGTTTTGATGGCAAAAACCCGAATCGCGTGGTAGCTGACTTTCTCCCGCAGACGATAAACTTCTTTGATCTGCAAGTTCAAGGCGCTGGCGATCGCTTCTTGAGACTTTCCTTGCAGGTAAAGCTCTAACCATGCAGCAGCTTCTTTACTGACGTTTTCAGTTAAATAACTCCTAAATTCCTGCTTAACAGCTGTCCGCATGGACATTTGTTCTTCAATTGCCTGATTTTCTTGGTATTGGGAAACCGCTTGCGCGTCTAGTAAACTCACCGGATTGTCTGCTTCATCCGGCGTCACTTCCTCAGAAACCAGTCGCACTAACTCTCCATCCGGGACGTGAGTCATGCCGCCACGCTGAGATCGACGCAGATAGTTAACAAACCTGTACACTAACAGCGGCTGGTTGCGAATCGGTCTAAGGCAATATTCTTCAATGCTGCTCATCAGCAGGGAGTTACGAAGACGAGTGTCTTCGGTACATTTGGTAATCCAGGTAATTTGTTGTTGAATGTAGCGATCGCTATGAAGTAATTCCTGAATTACTTCCTGCAACACATCTGCTACTGCTCGCTGGCGATCGCGCGACAAAGCCACCCAAGTGCGGATTTTATTCCTCAACAACACCAAACTGCCCAGCCGCGTAGTCAAGTTGCGATAGGCACGCTCTGGCCCCACTCCTAAATAACGTTGCCGTAAAATGCGATAGCGATATTCCATCGCTTGCTTAGCAATTGTCATCTGAGTTGGGTTAAACGTTTCAAAACGCTCTAAGTCCTCGCCCATCAGCCAGCTAATAATACTTTCGTGGGTTGCTGCGCTATATTCAGGACAGTCAGATGCCAGCTCTTTTCGCCAATTCTGTGCTATTTCTTGAGCCGATGACATGGAGTTTTGAGTTCCCAGCGTCGTTTGAGTCTTCAATTCATGAGTTTGGAATCCGGACGTAGGACGAACGACACCAAACTCACTTTCCTGATCTAAAGTTTGCCCTACAAACCTCATTTCACGCCAACCCATTTGAGTATTAACTGCTCTTTATTTCATCATGTCTACCTTTGGATAGAAGTGATCTCACCCCACCCAAAGATTTGACGAAGAACAACAAGCGACTGAGATGACGATCTCAAGGCAAAGTGCTTGAGATCATAACACCCAAGCCTTTTGGCTTGCTATCACTAAGTCTGAGGTTTTAAAAGTATGCGTCGAATGGAGTAGGGGTAATTTCTGATTCTACTACCAACAGCCAACTTTTGCACCTCAATTGACTTCTCAGGTAGGAGTTAAAAAATTACGCCACAAGTTACAAATATTTACATAGGGAGTTGGGGACTAGGAACTGGGGACTAGGGGCTGGGGACTGGGGACTGGGGACTGGGGACTGGGGACTGGGGAAGATTCTTTCCAATTCCTAATTCCTAATTCTTAATTCCCAATTCCCAATTCCCAATTCCTAATTCCTAATCCCCAATTCCCAATTCCCAATTCCTAATCCCTAATCCCCAATTCCCAATCCCCAATTCCCCAATTCCCCAATCCCCATGTGTCTAAGATCACAATTAATGCGTTATTTGCCTCACTCAAGGAAGGTGTTAAATTTTGTTAATTTAAATAAATAAAGTTTAATCCCTTCCTTCTTGATGAAAACAATAGAGCCAGAGCAGATGATCGCTACTTTGCAGCAGTTAAAGGAGGAACAAGAACTGATTTTGAATCAAGTAGACAATGCGATCGCATTGTTTGATCGCTGCCATCACCTGGTATTGTTTAATCGCAAATTAACCGAAATTTTGGGGCTTTCTGACGACACGCTTGCTAGTAAGCCACATTGTAATGATGTCTTCGCTGAAGTCGTAGCACAGGGCTACTGGTCGCAACAGCAGCGCGAGCAAATCGCATCTGCCCTAAACAGACCAGACACTGAGAATGTTTCCCTTTACATAGAGCAAGCTAACGGCATCTGCCTCGAAGTTTACACCACCTTAACCAACGATGGCGGACGGCTGTTTACCTTCCGCGATGTCACTGGTTATCAACAATCCCAGGCACGTTTAAATGCCGAGGTGAGGCGTTTAACCTTTTTGCAGGGAATGACGCAACGGCTACAGCCAGCCAGTGAGTTGGGGGAGATTGGGCAATTTGCACTTTCCTACCTAGTGGCAACAATGGGCGCTGCCTTCGGCGATGTCAAAGTGATTATCGGTCAAGGCAGGGACGCGAGAGCCAGTATGCTCACAAATGAGATTTCCAGCCAGTTCATTGCCACCTACGGGGTACCAGCAGTTGCCGAGATAGAAGCCCTGCTGAATCAAGGGATTCCTTACGGTCAGGGCTTACTGTGGCAAGTAGTAGAAACAGGATCGCCGCTATTTATTGACGATTATCAAAGCCATCCCCAAGCAGTACCTGGATTTCGCCATCCAGGGATTGGTCAACTAGGCATTTTTCCGATTCCTGCCGCCAACGGCAACATCATTGGCGTGTTAACGCTGGAGTCTCGCAGTCAGCAGAAACTTCAGGACGCTCCCCAACAAGATATGCTCTTAGCAGCCTGTCGTACACTGGGCGTTGCGATTGAAAGGGCGCAGGCTGAAGAACACTTGCGCCAAATTAACGAGGATTTAGAACGGGCTTCTCAACTCAAGTCTGAGTTTCTCGCTTCTATGTCCCACGAACTGCGAACCCCCCTCAACAGCATTCTGGGATTCTCCGATCTATTGCTCCGACAAATCGCTGGAACCTTGAACCCGCGTCAGACGAACTACGTGCGGGTGATTGAAGAAAGTGGTCAACACCTGTTGCAATTGATTAATGACATTCTGGATCTATCGAAAATCGAAGCTGGAAAGGTAGAACTCGACCTTGGGCCAGTTTGCATCCCAGAATTGTGCAATCAATGCCTGAAAATGATTCAGCCTCGTGCTGAGAAAAAGCAAATCGCCCTATCGCTGGAACTCGAATATTCCCTGGGTCAAGTTTCTCTAGATGAGCGTCGCGTCCGCCAAATATTGATTAACTTGCTTTCCAATGCTGTTAAGTTTACGCCAAATCGAGGAAAAATTAAACTGAGTGGGCGATTGGCTTATGGAGCCGAGTTAGCAAAAGAATTTCGCCCAGAACGCAGTTTGATTAATCCCACTACCCCTTACTTATGTTTTGAAGTAGCCGATTCAGGTATCGGAATTCCTGAAGATAAGTGGCATCTGCTATTTCGACCTTTCCAGCAGATAGATGCTTCCTTAACCAGAAAACATGAAGGCACCGGGCTGGGTTTGGCTTTAACTAAGCGGTTGGCGGAACTCCACGGCGGCACTGTTTCTCTAGAATCGGTGGTAAATCGAGGCAGTACGTTTCGAGTATGGCTGCCGATAGCTGATGTGCCGCAGGAGTTAGCCGCGCCAGTACCAATGCCAGTTAAACAGTCGCCGTCTTCATTTTTTGTAGGAACTCACGGCGATGTTAATCTAGCTGCAAGGGATACCAAACGGATCTTAGTGGTGGAAGATCATGCCTTCAATCAGGCGTTGATTTCAGATGTGTTGGAATTAGAAGGTTATGTGGTTGAGTTAATTTATGACGGTAGCACAATGCTGGAGGCGATGCGATCTCCTTATGTGTTGGCGCGATCGCTACCTAACTTGATTCTCATGGATATCCAACTGCCGGGTGTGGATGGGTTTGAAATTATGCGTCAACTCAAGGCTCACCCTTTATGGAGGTCTGTCCCCGTAATTGCGATGACGGCGATGGCAATGTCTGGCGATCGCGATCGCTGTTTGGCTGCTGGTGCCGACGGGTACATTAGCAAGCCCTTAGACCTGGATACTGTGATTACAACCGTCCGATCTTTTATTCAGAATTAGTGACAAAACATCTTTAGCCGCTTTCGGACAGTTATTGAACAGCACTCCCAAAAAGTTCAACCCCTTAAAGGGGTTGAATTTCTTTCTATCTGATGACTAATTGTCATCGCCAATTGCGTATGTTTCAATGTGTTAAGAAGATTCAGATATATCTTCCGACACAGCAGCCACATAAAGCATTTATCTACGTGGTTGTACTGAGAATATCTCAGGAAGCTGAAGATTGGTCAGGGGCATCCAACTAAAATTACTTAAGTCAGACAACTGTTTTAAGTAGATTTACTCAAGTCAAAAATAAGGCGCGAGTGTAATCGTTGCTAGGAGAAGCAGTTTTATATGACGGCGCCACTTGCTCTATCTATTGTCAATCCCATGACAAAGCCCCTGCCGCGTATTTTATTAGTTGATGATGAGCCAAATAATTTATTACTGCTAGAAGAGTTGTTGCACTCACAAGGCTATGAAACTCTTGTGGCATCATCCGGCTCTCAAGCATTGGAAATTGTGCAAGATTTTCGGCCTGATTTGATTTTGCTGGATGTAATGATGCCAGGAATGGGGGGCTTTGAAGTTTGCCGTCGGTTGCGGGAAGATCAAAATCTCCAAACGGTGCCGATAATTTTTTTGACGGCTTTGGATGATGAAGATTCCCGGTTAACAGGCTTGGAAATGATGGGAGATGATTATTTTACTAAGCCGATAAAAAGTAATTTATTAATCAAGAAAATATCTAGTACATTGCGATTGAACAAGATGCGCTCGCAACAACAAGAGCGAAGAATCGAAGAACAAGTCAAAGAAAAAATTAAGGGGCAAATATCAGCTGCATGGGAGATTAATCAATATCTTTCAGAGAAGCTGCGGTTATTTGTGCCAGATCAATTCTTGAGACGCATTGCACCCAAAGGGGTAGAATCAATTCAGCTGGGAAACGCCAGACAAGAAGAACTAACTATTTTGTTTTGCGATATACGGGGATTTACAAGCATCACTGAATCTCAAAGAGTGAATGAAACTTTTGAGTGGCTGAATGCTTTCTATACCCAGATGAATAGCGCGATCGCTACCAATCATGGTTTTATTGACAAATTCCTGGGAGATGCGATCATGGCTGTCTTTGACCGCGCTGGAAACCACTCACAGGATGCCCTCACCGCTGCGGTGACGATGATACACAGTCTAAATAAGTTTAACGCCAATCGCGAACAGTACAACTTAAATGAGCCACTTCGCATTGGTATAGGAATTCACACAGGCACTGCGATGATTGGGACAGTAGGATCAGATCATCGCATGGACTCTACAGTAATTGGTGATGTGGTAAATACTGCCGCTCGTCTAGAAGAATTGACAAAAGTCTACAGCTGTGAAATTCTTGCTAGTGATGCCGTTATCGCCCAGCTAAGTCAACCAGAGTTATTCAGATGCCGATGGATTGACCGCGCAATACCTCGTGGTAAGCAGCAAGGGATTGACCTCTACGAAGTCTTCGGCACCCAAACTCCTGTATTGGACGAAGCAAAGTTACTCTACTAATTGAAGAAACTGTGGAGAAGGGGATTTACAAGTGGGATGCTTGTGGCTCCGGACGCAGGAAGAAAAAAGTTTTTTTGACCTTTTGATTTTTGCCTTTTTCCAATCCTCATGTAAAAAGAAAATGTAATTTTCAACACAGACAGGCTGAGAATTATATCCATAGAAAGAAGTCTCAGTACCGACTGTTAGGTAAAGTAATTAACAAGGACAGCCAATCTGACAAATATCCTATTTCCTAGGAGTTTTTATACCTCCTGGGAATTTCTATGTCAAAAACAGCGATTCATACCCTCATTGATACCTGGGATTTAAATAAATGGAAACCGGAGAAACCACACCCGTGACTAATGCCCGTGGGCAATTGGTAATTATCGGGGGAGCGGAAGATAAAGAAGGAGATTGCACGATTCTTCGAGAGTTCGTTCGCCGCGCTGGCGGTACCCAGGCTCGGATTGTCGTTATGACAGTAGCGACAGGGCTACCTGATGAAGTCGGACGTACCTACACCGAAGTCTTTGAACGCCTGGGAGTTGATGACGTAAGAATCATTGACACGGCTCATCGAGACGACGGAAGTGACCCTAGAGCGTTAGAAGCTATTGAGAAAGCTACTGGCGTATTTTTTACGGGTGGCGATCAGGCTCGCATCACCAGCAATCTTAAGGGTACAGAAGTCGATGCCGCGATTCACAGACGATACGCTGAAGGAATCGTGGTCGGAGGCACAAGCGCAGGCGCTGCCATGATGCCAGATATCATGATTATTGAAGGAGATTCAGAGACAAATCCTCGCGTTAATGTTGTCGAAATGGGCCCCGGTATGGGCTTTCTGCCTGGGGTAGTGATTGATCAGCATTTCTTGCAGCGCGGTCGTATGGGACGCTTAATTTCAGCTTTGGCCCAGCAGCCTGCTGTCTTGGGTTTTGGTATTGACGAGAATACAGCGATCGCCATCAGCGATAACAAGTTTGAAGTGATTGGGGAAGGCGCTGTCACTATTGTCGATGAGTCAGGCATTACACACAGCAACGTGGGTGAAATATTAAAGGATGAGGCTTTGGCAGTTTGCGGAGCTAGGCTTCATGTTCTTCCACACGGTTACAAATTTGACCTGCAAACTCGCAAGCCAATTCTTGATTAAGAAAAAGTAGGATATAGCAATCCTATTTAAGTTGTGAACGAGTATTCACCCTAGTGTAGGGACACGACAGTGCCGTGTCCCTAGAGGGGTTCAGGAATTATTTAGGATTGCTATAGCTACGGGTGGGATTATTAACCAACCCGTAGCTATTCTATAATCTACCCTCCGAGGGAGGTGATTTCTTCTAGTAAAATTCAATACTAAAAATAGGGTATCGAAAATAACTTACTATTGTTAAGGAAAAATAAAAATGAGCATTGAAAACAGAGCGGAAGCAGTTGCTAAAAACCTTGAAGGTAAGGCTCAAGAAGCACTTGGTCATGTGACAGGCGACCAAAAAGACCAAGTAGAAGGGCAAGTGAAGCAGGATGAAGCTGCGGCAATACACCTTAAAGAAGACCTGAAAGATAAAGCAAAACAGATTGTAGATAACGCTTAGGTTTTTTAATCAATATCAGGTGATAAAACCAAATCCAAAAAACCCGTCTTCTTTGAGAAGACGGGTTTTTTAGGTTTTGCTAAGGGATTCTGACAATTCATCTGTTGGTTAAGAGCTTTATCCCAAGCAAGATGAGGCTTTGGGATAGTATGGGAACGTAACTCAGAATGAGTATGCCCTGCGATAGCTGAAAATGCAACAGAATAGGGTTAGGTTCAAAATAACCGAAACTCCAAATTTTAAGGGTGTTTAGATAACCGGAGAAACTTAATGAACCGAGATACAAGCACCGATGCAGTCCGAGTCAATGCTAGAAAAACTGATGCCTTCGACATATTCAACTTCAAGCATTACATTGGCCCGAACCCATATTTGGAGACAGGGGCATTAGTATTCGATTTTGCAGTAACCAACAATACAGAAGCGCGTCCTCTCGAAGATTATGTTGCGATTATTAGCGATCGCTACCCGCACTTGGGCGAGGAAACTTATGATTCCCATGCTCAGCTCTTCGCCCGGACAACCTCAGAAGTGGGAAAGCTCGACATGGGGCTGCACCTCCACCACTGGAGTGTCAAACCGAATGAAAACTTTGTGACGATTGCGGTTCAATCGCTCCATGCACGCACAACTCGGTCAGTAGTTTACTGCGTTTGGGACTGGTTTGAAGCAATTACTCAACATGAAAACTTCCGGCTGGAAGATCAGATCAAGACGATACAGGAGATATTTCGGAAATCTGCTTACGGTGGGCCAACAGTTTACGCTCTGTGGCGTACAGCCTACCAAAATGGGATTCCTACCTTTTATCTGTGGGACGAAGGACTGGTTCAATACGGCTATGGAAAAAAACAGGTTCGCGGTATAGCCACAACTTTTGACTGCGATAGTCATTTGGATTCCGACTTCACCACTCGCAAAGATGACTGTAAGGCTTTCTTAGCTACTTTGGGCTTCCCGGTACCCAAAGGTGATATCGTTTACACGCTGGAAGAAGCAAGGGCAGCAGCCAGAGAAATTGGCTACCCAGTAGCCGTTAAACCTGTAGTTGGTCACAAAGGAATTGGGGTAACGGCTGATGTGCAAAATGCGGAGGAAATGAAATATGCCTTTAGCAGAGCAGTCAATGCGATTCCTAAAGACCAACCAATTCAGATAATCGTTGAGAAAAGTATTTCGGGGACAGATTTCCGATTGCTATGCGTTAACGGCAGATTTGTAGCGGCGACTGAACGCCGTCCAGCATCGATAGTGGGTGATGGAGACTCAACTATTGCTGAGTTGATCGAGCGAGAAAATCGTAAGCCAGCACGGATAGATACGCCAACTTCGCCACTGGGAAAGATTCAGTGCGATGAGGCGATGGAGATGTATTTAGAAGAACAGGAATTGTCACTCGATAGCGTAATAGAAAGCGATCGCATTGTCTATCTTCGCAAAGTTGCCAACCTCTCAGCAGGCGGTTTGAGCATCGATAAGACAAGCGACGTTCACCCTGACAACATCATCCTGGCGCAAGACATTGCCCAACATTTCCACCTAACTTGCCTTGGGATTGACGTAATTGCTGGCGACCTGGCAAAATCTTGGAAAAATGGTGATTTTGGCATCATCGAGATTAACGCCGCTCCCGGCATTTATATGCACCTTAAACCTGCTGTGGGTGAAAGCGTTGATGTACCCTCGCATATTTTGGAAACCTTCTTTGCATCAGAGAAAGATGCGAGGCTACCGATTATCACCTTCAACAAGATTTCAGTTCAAGAACTCCAAGAAATTATTGACGATGTTCTAATTCGACATCCGGAATGGACAATTGGCGCGGTTTGTCGCGAAGGGGTTTTTGTCAATCGTTCTGAGAAAAACTTGAACAAAGATTACAACAGCAACGTACAGAACCTGCTGCGTAATCCAAAGCTGGATCTGCTGATTGCTGAGTACAGGGAAGATGTCTTAGAGAAGGAGGGGATGTTTTACCACGGTAGTGACATTATAGTTTTGGATAATCCCACCGAAACTGAGATGATGCTAGCACGGGGTATCAGCGACGACTCGACTTTGGTTATTAAGGAAGGAGACAACATCTCCATCCGCGCCAAAGGCTTGCTGGAACAGTACAAGCTTGGCGCGGCTGAACCATTTTTGCGAGTTTATCTCAAGGAAATCCCCAAAGTTGCCTAAGGGATTGGGGATTGGGAAAAAGTCTTACCTATTCCCTAGTCCCCAGCCCCTAGTCCCCAGTCCCCATTCAATATCAGAGGCGTTAATCTGGTAGCGTTGACTAGATGAAAATTGGCAAAGTAATTTGATGGAAAATATTGATTGGACGAATGCAATTGCAGGCGGGATGGCGATCGCTATTTTTTTGGGCGGGATGACAATGATGTTTACCGACCTTTGGACGCGCAAGAAAAAATAAGTCGCTATTCCCGTAATCGACTTTAAATATTGGGAGTTTCTACTTTAACAGTAGGCTCCCAAAAACATTTTGATACTTTAAACTTGTTACTCGAATAACAGACTGTGGTAATATTGTTGTTTCTGGTGTCCATTCAAAAACATCATCACTTGCTGTTTTAGACGCGATCCCTTTAGCTAGTTTTGACCCTGCGTACAATTCAATTTTTACATCATCGGCGACATTATCTCGCCACAAAATCAAGTGCCGATGGCGTTCCATGAAAGGCATTGCTAATCATCAACATAATGATTAGTAAAAAGGCTAGGCAGGCAAGTAAATATTTATTCATAACGCATTTAATTTTTGATAAAAATTCGATTCTACTAACTAGAATTATTGCTTTACTAAAAGAAGGTTTGAGTTGAGACATAGCATCAACCTGAACCCACTGCTAGAGAGTGAGTTTAAGTGACTTCTTTTGTTACTTCTAAGAACTCACGCAAAGTAGCTGAGGCATCGTCCCGTCGCCACACAGCAGCCATCGGGATAGTTGATGTTGACTCAGTGATGTTTTTGTAGACGACACCCTTGCGTTGAAGATTTTGGGCATTCGCAGGTAGCAAGGCAATTCCAACGCCACCAGCGACTAAACCCAGAATCGTCAGCATCATTGTTCCTTCTTGGATGACAACAGGTGAAATATCAGATTGTTGGCATAGATGTTCAAGCTGTTCAGATAAGACCGGAGAGAATTGACGAGAAGGGAGGATGAACACTTCCTGTGCCAGTGCTTTCAAAGAAATTTGCGGTTGGTTCGCCAGTGGATGAGTTGCTGGTAATGCCACAATCAAAGATTCATGCCAAATCGTCATTAAGCATAAATCAGCGGCTTGAAGCATCCATGACGTTAAATGGAAAAAGCCAACATCAAGCTGTCGATCTCGCAGCGCTTGCAATTGGTGGGAAGTTGCTAGTTCCCGCCAGACAAGTTCCACCTTGGGAAAGCGATCGCGGTAAACGCGCAGGATGTCTGGCAAAAAGCTGTTTGCCATTGAACTCGTAAAGCCGATTACCAAACGCCCGATTTCTCCTCTACTGGCACGTTGCGCCATTTTGATGGCATTCTCTACCTGAGCGATCGCGCTCATCGCTTCTTCTAAAAAGATAACTCCAGCTACTGTTAACTGGAGTGGTCGCTTGGTGCGATCGAACAGTTGCACCCCAAGCTCGACTTCAAGATCGTGAATTTGCTTGCTCAGGGGAGGTTGCGCGATATGTAGACGCTCCGCAGCACGAGTGAAGTTCAACTCCTGTGCCACGGCGATGAAGTAACGCAAATGTCGAAGTTCCATCTGTTAGCTATTACTATATTTCTTAGATATAGTTTACCTCTCAATAAAATATTGGACATATAGTAATAGCTTGGCTAATCTGGATGGCAAGACGTTATAAACCTCAACTCAGCTGACTCAACAAAAAGTGCTGTGGTTGGGGTAGGGAGGAATTTCTATATGAATCAGATCAAACGTGTTGCTATTGTTGGTGGAACTCACGGAAACGAACTCACAGGAATTTATTTGGTGAAGAAATTCGAGCGATTTCCCAACGCGATCGCACGAGCGAGTTTTGAGAGCATTACACTTTTAGCGAATCCTAAAGCGTATGCAATCGGGAGGCGGTACGTTGATACCGACCTCAATCGCTGTTTCCACCCACAGGATTTAGAGAATGCCCAGCTTTCCAACTATGAAGCAATTCGAGCCAAAGAAATTTACCAAAGGTTGGCATCGCTCCCAAAAGAGCAAACCAACTTAACAATCGATTTGCACACGACCACAGCCAACATGGGGCTGACGATTATTCCAAGTACCAAGCATCCATTCAACCTTCAGTTAGCCGCTTATCTCAAATCCGTGAATCCTAGCGTGAAGGTGTATCGATGGAAAGACGAGAATAATAGCCCGTTTCTGAGATCCATTTCTGAACTCGGTTGCGCGATCGAAGTGGGTGCTGTTGCACAAGGCGTGTTGGATGCACGTTTATTTCAGCAAACAGAAGAACTTATCTACGCAATTTTAGACTTTGTAGACGCCTATAACCGGGGAACACCTTTCCCAGCAAGAGATACCTTCACAATTTATCAATGCTTACAGACAATCGACTATCCCAGAAATGAGGACGGGGAAATTCATGCAATGATCCACCCAGAACTTCAATTTAGAGATTACGAAGCTATTAAACCAGGCGAGCCAATGTTTTTGACATTTGATGGTCGAGCGATCGCTTATCAAGGAACATCAACCGTTTATCCAGTTTTCATTAACGAGGCGGCTTACTACGAGAAAGGAATTGCCATGTGCATAACCCAAAAGGAACTGGTTGTAGTTTGAGACAAAAAGGATAAAAAGTGAATCGGTGAGTAAAAACCACAAAGGAGTCACTAATGAACGCTCAGCAGACAAAACTTTACCAAAGTATTCAAGAATTTTCCCTTGATGACCCTGACGCTGCTTTTCCCTTTAGTCAAAGATTGGCAAGAGAAAACGGATGGACGGTTGAATATACTCAGCAAGTGATTGACGAATACAAAAAGTTTATCTTTCTTGCTGTTATAGCTGAACATCCCGTCACTCCCTCCGATCAAGTGGATCAAGTTTGGCATCTGCACTTGACTTACACGCGATCGTACTGGGATGAGTTTTGCGCCAAAATCTTACAGAAACCATTGCACCACCACCCTACTCGTGGCGGTTCTAGCGAACAGGATAATTTTTATAGGTTCTATAACCAGACGCTGATTAGCTATGAAAAATTCTTTAGCCAGCGCCCCCCGTCCGATATCTGGTCTCCACCCGACATCCGATTTAGTCCAGATGTTCAGTTCACGCGAGTCAACGCTTATCGGTACTGGGTTGTAGCCAAACCATCTTTTACTCTGAGTCGGTTGCCATCTGTTTATCTACCTCGCTTGCCTTTGCTGAAATTCATAGCGATCGCTCTGTTGTCGTTTATGTTAGTCCTAACTATCAGCAGCTCTACGCTACTGATAGCAGAAATTTCTCCTCCGAAAATTCACTCTACAAATTCTGAACTAGCGTTGTCTCAAGCTGCTGAAAATCCTCCGCTACCTCGTAACACTCCAACCCCAACTTCTGAGAACAAACATAATTCTACTTCGGGAAAATCTTCAGGGTGGTCTTGGTGGTGGATACCCATAGCCATTATTTTTTCCCTGTTCGGCGGTCGTGGTAATAGCAGTGGTGGTGGTAGTAATGGTGGTAATAATGACGGTTGTGCAGTCTGTATGTGATCACAGGCACGCCTTCAGGCTGGATAGGCAGATACAGCTCTAGAGACGCTGTTTAAAATTAAATTAATAACTCCTCACTCCTAACTTTTTTGCCTTTTCAAAGATTGGCTCGACTCAAATCAACATCAGTCAAGTCTGCTCCATTGAGATTAGCTCCCTGCAAGTCTGTTCGCGTCAGGTCTACACCCCGCAAATCAGCCTCACTCAAGTTCACTTGAGTTAAAATGGCTCCCGTCAAGTCCGCTCCTCGCAAGTCTGCCATACTCAAGTTAGCTCCCCGCAAATCGGTTCGAGTCAGGTCTACCCCTCTCAGGTCAGCTTCGCTCAAGTTTACCTGAGTTAAAATGGCTCCCGTCAAATTTGCCCCTCTTAAATCTGCCCTACTCAAGTCGGCATCTTCCAAGTCAGCCTTTCTCAAATTGGCATTGCTTAAGTCTACCTCTATTAGATTTGCTCCCCGTAACTTTCCCCCTCTGAGGTTCGTCCCCCGCAAATCTGCTCCACTCAAATTTACTCGACCCAAGTTAACCCCAGGCAGCGATACGCCAGCAGCAATTAAATAAGCCCCGGCTTCTCGTGGGTCAAAATCATAGGAAAACAAAGTTTCTTGAGTGTAGACAGCTTTTTCCAGAATGATTCCCCTCAGCTTGGCTTTACTAAGATCCGTCCCGACTAAATTGGCTCCCGCCAAGTTAGCACTTTCCAAATTTGCCCCAACCAGATTTGCCCGCATCAAGTTTGCCGCCCTCAAGTCTGCTGCTTTTAGATAAACCCCACTTAGATCCACTTCACTCAGGTTTACCCCTGTTAGCGATACGTTATAGGCAATCAAGTAAGCAGAAGCTTGCTTGGGGTCAAAGCCTGGTGAGAACCGAGTTTCTTGATTGTAGATAGCTTGGTGTAAGATAGCTCCCGTGAGATCCGCTGCTGTTAAGTCTGCCCCAATCAAGTTGGCTCTAGTTAGGTTGGCATTTTCCAGGTTGCTGCTAACGAGATTAGCCTTTTTCAGGTTTGCCGCCCTCAAATCTGCTTTGCTCAAATCAGCCCCGACAAAGTTCGTGGCACTCAGATCGGCTCCTCTGAGGTTTGTCTCGCTCAGATTAGCTAAATTTAAGCACGCCCCAGCCAGATTCGATCCACTCAGGTTTGCTGAAGCCAAGTTGGCTTCAATCATGTCTGCATAAGTCAGGTTCGCCTCGCTGAGGTTAACCCCTCTGAGGTCTTTTGCCCGCAAATCTTTCCCTTTGAGATGAGATCCCCTTAAATCTGTTTCTTTGAAGTCTGCTACCACAATTTCTGCTCCCCTCGGTTCGTGTCTGCTCTTGGTTGGCAGCTAAAACTGTCTTGATGCTAAGCTACACGCTTTGCTACGTAAAGGGATAATAAATTGTTTGCAGCGCATTTGAGATTATGAAGCGTTGGGAACGGTTCAAGATTTACCAGAGCGATCGCTTTGCTTCACGCATCGCTTATCGTTTTCTATATCTACGATCCCAATCTGGCAGCGATGTCCTAAAATCTGTCTCAGTTCATTGGGAGGAAGTTTGAAGTGGAAAGCGATCGCTACGAGTTTAACCAGTCGCACAACCATCTGATTAAGGATCTTGCTCAAAAAATGCGCTTTGTTAGCTACTTCCTAATTGCCTTGGGAGTGCTTCTAATTATCGGGGGAATCGTCAGTGTCAGATCGGGTTTAATCAGCGGCATTATCAATGGAGTTTTGCAAATACTCATTGGCTTCTGGACTACCAAAGCCGCTTCTTCTTTTAATTTAATTGCTGATACTCAAGGAAACGATATCGAAAATTTAATGATAGCGCTTGAGCAACTTAGGAAACTCTATACTCTCCAGTATTGGCTGATATTGATAGCACTCATTTTTATTGCTATTGCACTTATTACGGGTCTAATTTTAGGGGCTGTCAACGTTACTCCGTGAAAGATTTCTCCCCTTAAGAATCAGATCCTAGGAATGCTGAGAGTGAGGCGATTGCCTCACCTATTTGCAAAAATGCGCTCAGGCTAAAGTCTGGCGCTACACAAACTAAGCCTGCCTTGGCAGGCTTAATTGAGTCCGCGCAGGCGGACTTCGTTTGTGTAGCCGCGATTTCCTTTTCTCCTGGTATTTTTGCTTTTTAACCTTTACTTCAGCGTGCGCTCACCATAAAGCAACAATCTCTCTAAAGTTGCCAAACGATTTGCCCAAACTTCGACTTGATAAGGTTGCTCTAAACCTTCCGATTGCATCCATTTCTTGAATTGAAATTGAAAAGATGCTAACAAGGCTTTTGCCATTGTCAGATTATTTCTAGAAGGATTATCTGCTAGTTGATTCAGTGCCTTAGAGAGAGCATCTGCTTGTTTACGCCATTCCGAGAGAGCTGGTTCTTTAATCCAAAGTTGATTATTTGCCTCTAGAAAAGTCCATTCTTGTTGTAGAGAAACGTAACGGGCAGCTGCGGCTTTGAAGGGTTGACGATAAGGTAGAGGGGATGCGATCGCTTGTAGCGACTGAGTACGACGGAAGATTCCTTGCAGATTATCATTGAGATTTTCCGCAGCAAATAAGGCGTAACCACTAGCAGGAAAATTTCGCAGTGCCTGAATTTGATCTACTGCTACCACATCCGGCAGATTCAGCAGTCGAATAGATGGCAAAATCAAGGTTGAACCCAGTTGATTTTGACTTAGCAAAGGCTGTGTTAAACTCTGCAACCTGTTTGTATCCAGAGCATAAGTCATCGGCACCAATAAATCTATATTCCCACGTTGCGCCCAAACTTCCCAATTTTGTTGCAGTTTTTGCAGGCGTTCATTTTTAGGAAAGGGAAACACTGCTGCCGACAAAATGAGGTTACTTTTTATAGAGCGTAGATTTCTGGATGCTTCTGCTACAAAACTGTCAATTGCATTAGTGCGAAACTGCGTCCACCTTTGCCACAAGTCTCTATCTTTTGGAGAAATCTTAACCGGATCTACACCAGTTAATTGCTGAAATTGCTGGCGAGCAGCTGTACCATAGCCAAAGGAATATCCGGCATTAGGGTCTTGAAAGGGATTACGAATATAGTCGAACTGAACCCCATCAACTTGATAATTCTTGACAATTTCCTCCAACATTTGTATTAAGTAGCGCCGCGCCTCTGGATTGGCAGGGTCAAGAAAAGTTTTACCGGAACCCAGATGGAAAATGCGCCCCCGGTTATCGTAGCCTGCCCAAGTAGGGTTGAGGTCAAGCACTGGGCCGGGATATTCTTTGGGGAGGTTGAGCAGGGCGTTGTGACGCTGGTTGCCAATAGCGAAAATCCATACCCAAGCGTGCAATTCCATGCGTCGCTGATGGGCTAATTTGACAGCAGATGCTAGGGGATCCCAGCCACGCACCAGTGGGTTTTTAATTTGGGCAACGCGACTTGGGTAAATGGGATATCCAGCATTGACGGTTTCAAAAAAGACAGTGTTAAACCCTGCTGCTGCTAGTCGGTCGAAAATTTTAGCTAGTTGCTGCTCTGAACCAGCACGAATAATCGTACCCCGGTCTAACCACATTGCCCGAATTTCTGGCTGGGTTTGGGGTCGGTCTTTGGGGTAGTTGTCCCATAGGATGCGCCGCGCCTGAAGCCACTGTTGTCTGGCTCCTGTGTAGTTTTTTTGGGCAACGAGTTGAAGAAAGTTTTGCAGCCCTAGGCGGGCATTACTGAGCGGATTTGGCGTTTTGACTTTTGAGTTTTGAGTTGAGGAAGTTCCCCGGTTCTCCAATCCTCCTGTAAGGGTGTTGGCGGCTAGCTGGGCGCTCTGAAAACGACCGATGAGAGCTTCTAGCTCTTGACGCATGGCAATTGCTTGTGAGGCTGTGATGGGTTGGGAGCTGGGTTTTACTTCTAGTCCAGCAGGCGCTACTAGACCATCGCCATTTAGGTCTGGGAGTTGGAATGCAGGAGAGGCGGGGGGAAGTGCAGCACTGCGATTTGTTGGGGCTGGGGAAGGGGGTTTTGCAGGGGTGGAGGCAGAACTTGCGATCGCATTCGGTGGCGTACAATTTCGTTGTGCTGGGTTGCTAGCTGTCCCGACTCCCCCGTAGCGAGTCAGGGATGCCCGCAACCAGGCGCTATCTAGCTTGGGTTCAGAGGCTGTATCGACTCCCCAGCGCCAGCCTAAAAAAACTGAGCGGTCTGTAGTCACGACTGCTGGGGGATTTTCGGTGGATTTCCAGACAGCGGCGGTTTGACTTGTCAACCCAGCAGGAATGATTACGCCGCCGCGAATAATTCCGGTGAGTCCGTTCTGTTGCATCCATCCCTGGGTTTTTCCGGAGGTAGGGGCGAGGGTGGAGGGATTTTGCAGGCTGAATCCCCAGTATGCGCCCAGAAGCGATCGCAATTTACTTCGCACATCCGGCTGGGATAAAGTCCCCACGGGGCCGCTGACAATAATGCGCCCGCCCTTACCCATCCAGTCTTGTAACGCTTGTACCTGTACAGCACTCAGAGTTTCAACGTTGGGTAAAAATAAAACCTGCGTACCTGTCAAATCTGCCGCTTGTCGAATTTGCTGCAAGTCAACAATACAGTAGGCGACACCACTCAACCCCAAGCGTCTTGTAATACCTTCCCATTGCGTTGCATTTGTCTGACTTTTCACCACACCCATTACACCAGGTGCGGCACTAACCGAAGAAGGCAAAAGTAAAAAGGAAAAAGGCAAAAAATAAGCAAATAAAGAGGAAAAGATTATTCTTTCTTTTGCTGCTCCCTTTTTTAAGGGGGATCGCCTTTTGAATTTTTCTGAAAAACGAAAACCACTCCTCAACACAAGCTGCTCCTGCAAATCTTAGTCTGTAGCCCAGGCGACATATAAGCCTGTGTCATTAGTTAATGGCTAATAGTTGCACCATTAGCCATTAGCCATTGCTAATTCTAAGCAACACTCTCATTAACCGGAAAGCGATCAATTAAATGAATCGCCCGATAAGCATTGCGCTGCAAGGCATCTGACACATGGGGAATATGGGGAATCTGAGATAATAAATCCACAGTTCGACGCAGCACCCGAACTATATCTCCTTCATCTAAGCTGGTGTTAGCGCATAGCTGCGGCCATTGCTCGCCTAATGCCCAACTTTCCACCAAACCAGTTAAGTCATACTCCATCCAGACTGGCAGTGCGACTCGATAGCGACGCTGTAGCTGGAACAACTGACGGCGCAAAGTCCGCAACTTGCCTAAAGATTGTTCCACCTCTGACGGTGTGTCGTATCTTGTCCAGCTGTCGGGGCGCAGTGCTTCGGTGACAAAGGCGGCACAGGCGGCGGCTAGGTGTTGGGGGTCTAATTCGTCCATTTCTCCCGACATCAGCGCCAAAGCAACCCACAACTCGTTGTCGCTGCGAATGGCGGCGGCGGCTTCTCCCAAAGGTGTCGGTGTTACGTTATCGAGTCCGCCCATATGCCGCAAAACTTCCATCAGGTCGAGAAATTCTTCCCAGTGGCGTGCTAAGTGTTCTTGAAGCAGGGCTTGCAGTTGGGCGATTTGGTCTTGCAACATCTGCCGCCGCGAAGCTCGTTTGATCAGGAGGGCGGGGTTGCCCCACTGTAGGGCAGGGTGATTTTTCAGTTGCGCTTCTACTGCGGCGAGTCGCTGCTGTTGGGCTATGACTTCTGGATATTCATCGTTGATGGTTGATGGTTCGTTGCCTAGTTGGGATGAACCATGAACGCGGCTGGATGCCCATCCAATCTGACGGGCAATTTCAGCGGTGGCTTCTGTGCTGCTTTTGGATTGTCCAGGCTTGGCTTTAAATATCTCTGGGGGTGGCTGTAGGGATTCGACTTCGGATAAGCGAGACCATTCTTGGCAACCTACTACGTCGGCGGTGGTGACTACATACCAACGGTTATCTGCGCCTAAGCAACCCAGGTAGGGCAATTGGCCGGAACCGGGTATGCGGGCGACTAATATTGCTGGGATGGGAGATGAGACGGGGACGTGTTTGCCTTTTAGGTTGAGGAGGGTTCCGGGTGAGGCTGTAGTGAGGGCGATCGCAATTTCGCGCGATCGCATCTCTTCGGCTTGATGTTCTAAGGTTTTCAGTAAGCGGCGTTCTTCTTTGAGTCGGGCAACCAGTTTTTCATAGTTTTGGATCAGTTTGCCGTCTACTGTTTGAAGTATGCTTTCAATTTGCGCCAGTTCTGCTGACAAATCTGCGATCGCTTGTTCTTGCGGTTTAAGATCCAATGTCGCCAAATACTGCCCAAAGCTGCGTTCGACTAACTCTCTAGCTTCTTCTATGCTATGGGTTTGCAGCAAGTTTAAAACCATGCCGTAGCTGGGGGTAAACTGGCTCACCAAAGGATCAGCGCCAGAGGTTGCTAAATAAGCCGCTTCCTTGGAACCTTCAAATGGTGTCTGTAAAGTCACTACATGACCTGTAGTGTCCATCCCCCGCCGTCCTGCCCGTCCCGACATTTGCAAAAATTCGGAAGCTGTTAGCAGTCTGTGTCCCCGGTCTGTGCGCTTGGAAAGGCTGGAAATTACTGTGGTTCTGGCAGGCATATTAATCCCAGCTGCCAGGGTTTCTGTGGCAAATACCACTTTCACCAAGCCTTCTTGAAACAGTTCCTCTACCAAACCTTTCCAGGCTGGTAAAATTCCGGCGTGGTGGGAGGAAATACCCCGGAGCAAAGGTTCCACCCCGCCACTACGGGCTGCTTCGGGATTTCGCGCTAAAAATTCCTCTACTTTCTGTTTTAAAATTTTCGCTTCTTGTTCGTTGACTAGGGTTATATCAGCCAACTCTTCTACTGCTTTGTCGCAACCCCGACGGCTAAAGATGAAGTATATCGCCGGGAGCATATCCCGTTGCCACAGATGACCCAAGACGTAAACTAGGCTAGGGCTTTCTTGCCTTTTGCCTTTTTCTTTTTGTTGTCTTTTGGGTTTGAGGCGGGGATTAATTCTCTTTCGCGAGTCGTCCAGCAGGGGAAACAGTCCTTTGGGATTGCAGAAGTGAAACTGCAAGGGAACTGGGCGAAACTCTGAATATATGAGCTTTGTCGGGCCATGAACGCGATTCAGCCAGTCGGTGAGTTGGTCGCTGTTGGCGACGGTGGCGGAAAGGGCTACTAGCTGGACTTCGTGGGGGCAGTAGATGATTGATTCTTCCCAAACGGTACCGCGTTGGCGGTCGTTCATGTAGTGGCACTCATCTAGCACGACGGCTTCGACTCCAGCTAGGGAGGTGCCGACTTCGCCGATGCGGGTGCCGTAAAGCATATTGCGGAAGATTTCTGTGGTCATCACTAGGATTGGGGCATCCCGGTTGATGGAGACATCGCCAGTCAATAAACCTACCCTGTCCGCGCCGAAGACTTCGCGAAAGTCTCGTAATTTCTGATTGGATAGTGCTTTTAAGGGCGTGGTGTAAAATACTCGCCCGCCGCGATGCAGGGCGCGGTGTATGGCGTATTCCCCAATCAGCGTTTTTCCCGCACCTGTTGGGGCGCACACGACTACGGAGCAATCGTCATTTAACGCCGCGATCGCTTCCGACTGAAATTCGTCTAGTTCAAACGGAAACAGGTTCTTTAGATCAAGCTCTGGTATTGTTGTAGGCACGGTGCTGCCAAATAATTCTAATCTACTTGCTTTCAGGGATTTAACTCTATAATTAACGGTGTATCCGCTCTATCTCCAATTTTAAAGCGCTTTTTTAGAATCGGAGATTCCTTAAAGTGCTACCCCTTATCCAACTCCTGACTAAAAGCGGCTGTTTTCCAGGTGCGATCGCGATCGCGTGTGATAAACGCGGCTTTTCGCCACTGCCTTCATCCCCTCTCGCGCTGTGAGCCTGTCAAAACTGCTTTACCAAAATCTAATTGTAAATTAATCAACTAATTAACGCTATTATAAATAGTATAATTTAATTTTTAGCAAAATTAAATTTAAAAAACCTACATTAGTTTAGCTGTTAGTGTTACTTATGCCGCTAATCCAAGCACTTTAAACAACTCCTGAAAATTTCCTAAATCATAGTTAAAGTATCACTTTTAGCTATTTCCTCTTGCCGCTGTTTGGTGCCAAGATACTTATAAATATATCCAGCAACCTTGTAGGTAGGACTCGTGCAGAAGCGAAACCCAACACCAATTTGACAGTTTTAGTTGGATTGACTACCGATCGCCCAAACCAACCCGGCTCCTGCTAGTTTCTGTAGCCCTTAGCCAAAATTGTGAAAGATTAATTCATCCTTTTGGCTGATAGACGATAGTTGCATTTAATCCTGAGCTAGACAACAGTAATTAGAAGAGCTGTATATCCACCATAGGAAGGCAATCAGTAAAAGGAAAAAGGCAAAAAAAGAATTCTTGACTTTTCCCTTTTTAGCCCCTAGTCCCCAACCCCCAGTTCCTAGTCCCTAGCCCCTCAATAGCGTCTGTGGCACAAGTTAACGGACACTCCCCTGCCAGCATGACGGTGACGGATACCGCTCACCGGAAAATTTCCTTGGTGAATCGGCAAATCTACCAGCGATTGAAACAGGCGCTGAGTCTGGGTTTGCGCCGCCAAATCTTTATAGCGGTATGCGATGATATTAGCCTGAGAAATCGTCTAGCGGCGCGGTTACACGCAGAGTTGGCAATTTCGGAAGACAGCAGGGGTAAAGCAGGTGGAATTAATTCCGTCTTCCGTCCTCCGGCTTCCAGAGAATATCCGCGACTGGTAAGCTTAAACTTGAATTTGAGCCAACCGCATCCTGTGGCGCAGATTAATCGGTGGTTAGGGCAACACCCGCCACCAAGCAATAACCCGCCGGGATTTCAAATTTTAGGTGTTGAGTTATTAACCAAACAATCAGCGAAGGTGCAGGGATTCTTCCTGAACTCGCTAAAGACAATTGAGCGCAGTCTGCCTAATTTAGAGTCTAGCCTGTTGCTGTGGATGCCTCGCCCTTGGTTGCGCGCTATTGAGACGTCGGCACCTGAGTTTTGGCGATGGCACACGGGAGTGTTTGAGTTTGAAGGGGAACCCGCACCAGCTTCAGATTTAAGAACATTGATGGCAACTTCTCTAAAGGAATTCCCCCGCCAAACTGTCCCCCAAGAGGAGACGGCGGTACCGCAGGAAAATCTGTGGCACATTCTGGGCAGTGAATTAGATAAATTTAGCCTCGCCGATCAGGAAAATCCGGCATCCCAGAAGGAGGATTTCAAAAAGGAATCAGGTGCGCCGGTGACAAGCGGCGAGGGGGAAGAGAAAGCATCCTTTATCCTTAATCCTGCCGATGCGGTGCAATCTTTGCAGGAGATTGAGCAATTACAGCAATCTCGCCCACCGGAAGAACTTGCACAAGCATATTTAAGGCTGGGAAATTATTATCGCGATCGCATTGAACAATCGAATACTTCCCAGGAAAATCTAATAACGGCTATCCAGGCTTACGATCAAGCATTGGCATGGTTGGAGGAATCCTCGCCGTTAGCTGCTGATATTCTCAACGATCTGGGCAATCTCTATTGGATGCTATCTCGCTACGCTGCGGATTCCCAGGAGATGCTTGCTTATCTTGAGCAAGGAATTAACGCATATCATACTGCTTTAACCAAGTTCAATCCTGACGACGCACCCCACAGCTACGCCATGATTCAAAATAACTTGGGGGCAGCATATGGGGATTTAGCGCGTCATCAAGATACTGCCCAAAACTTGCAGAATTCGATTTTGGCGTATGGGGAAGCTTTGCGTTATCGTTCCCCAGAAGATGAACCGCTAAAATATGCGGCGACGCAGAATAATTTGGGTACGGCTTATTGGCATTTGGCGCAACAGCAACAGCCAGTTACGCATCTCAAATGCGCGATCGCATCTTACACTGAGGCACTTCCATTCTACAATCCAGAGCGAGATTCCCTTAACTGGGCAATGCTGCAAAATAATATTGGCACCGCATACTGGAATCTTGCCCAGTACGAACAACCGGAAGAGTTTTTACAACTTGCGATTGCGGCTTATCAAAGTGCGCTGACTTATCGCACGCCTCAGTCAGCACCAGCAGGTTGTGCGGCGACGCAGAATAATTTGGGTACGGCTTATTGGCATTTGGCAACTCAGGTAGAAATTAACCCAGAGGGGCAGCAACAATATTTACAGATGTGTATTGCAGCTTATGAGAGTGCGATCGCGCTTGTCGAGTTTCTTAGCAACAATAATCCCCCAGTTCCAGTGACATTTGATGTATCTGCTACTCAGAATAATCTGGGATTGGCTCATTATCAAATGGCGACAGATAAGAAGTTTTCTTTAGAAAAAACATCTCAGCTAGAGCATTTAGAGGCAGCATTACACTACCATTTACAAGCGTTGCAAGGCTTTAGCGATCAACCTGATTCTTATGAATCTGCTCTTTCATTAGTTGTGCAGACCATTCGAGCATTTTATCGCGAACGTGGGTTGCAAGGGCAAAATCTTGCTCTTTCTAAAGTTCCTGGTAAATTGTTGCCAGAACTGCTACGACGCTTGTAAATAAAATTATCTAAGTCCCGTTAACGAGAAATGGCAGCTCACGTGTGAATGCTGACAATTGTGGCTGCGGTGCTTCCGGCTGAAGTATTATCTACAACATCCAAACTAACTGCATATACAGAGGCATCAGCTGCATAAACTTTGACTTTGTAATCGCCATCAGTCGGTAGTATCCCTTGCCAGTGCGATCGCTCACTCACCTTCCCGACTGTTTCGCCATTCGGCGCAATTACCTCAATATTCACGTTGCCTTCTTGTGCTTTCACCGTCAATAGCTGCCCCTTAGTGCCATTGACCGAATACGGCTGACACTGATGAGGCTCTAAACTGCCTCCCACGGTTGTTTGTGCGCCTGATAGGAAGCTAACTTCCTGAAGTGGGAGCGTGTCTGCTGCGTAAATTGGGTCTACCTTTGGCTGGTTGTCCGCAGATGTAGGAGGTTTCCGCTTCTTTGTGTCTTGGAAGTGCTTTTGGGTTGACCGATACAGCCGCAGCAGCACGAAAGCCGAGCCATTGGCAACTACGGCTAAAGCTGGAGCCGCGACTGGCACCCATCCGCCTTGAGTAAATAAATAGAACCCGGTAAAAAATATCACTCCCAGTGTTGCGGTTCCACCCACAATCAACACCAGAGGACGACGGATTTTCCAAACCAAAACTGCTCCCCCAAGTCCCCAGCCGGCAATCCACAGCATTTCCACCCATTCAGACCAGTCCCAAATCAGCGGTCGATTATCCAGAACTACACCGAGGATTTGACTGATCACCTGTGCTTGCACCAGCACCCCGAACATCTTCCGACCGCCACCGTAGGAGGTGTAAAAAGCGTTATCTTTTTTGCTTGATGTCACACCGATAATGACGATGCGATCTTTTACCAAATTCGGGTTAATCTCCCCTGTGAGGACATCACTAAGCGTTACCTGCGGCGCGATATTGTGAGCGGAACGATAATCCAAAACAATCTGGTAGCCTCCAGAATCAGCGTTCTGATATGCGCCAAAATTGGGTTTTAAGCGTTTGAATATAGTTGAATTTATCTTGAGATGCCCTTCGGGGGTTCCCTCTGCTTGGATACCTTCTTTTTCTAAGTAGTGCAGTGCTAGTTGAGCGCCAAACGAGTAACTTGTTTTACAAGCACCGTTGTCGTCGTTGGCAAACAAAAGACTGCGACGAACTTTGTTATCAGGGTCAATGACTAAATCGTTAAAGCCAACGCTATCTTCAGATGCTGCTTTTGGGGGTGCAATTCCAGGGTTATCCTGATTACTCATTTTGCAAACAGTTATGATGCGATCGCTTGTTTGCAATGTCTTCTCTAACTCTGGATAACCAGGCGGTACAGGTAAATCTCGGTAAATATCTAAGCCGATGGCACGCGGGTTATAACTTTCCAGTTTCTTTAATAACTGATTTAAAACTCGGTCAGTTAAAGGATATTTTTCTTGAGCCGCAATATCTGCATCGTTGATTTCAACTACCAGCAGGCGAGAATCTGGCCCTTCCATCGGTTGCTTTCGGTCTAAGTCTTCCCACGTCCGCGTCAAATAACGCAACCGCACCATTTGATCGAATGCCGCCAGTTCTAGCGATTCTACTCCTCCCATGTGTCGCGCTCCCAGCACTAAGCCACTGGCTACCATACTGGTAATTGCGATCGCTATAGCAGCACCTACCCTTTTTCTGGTTTTGGCAAAGGGATTTTCATCGGTCGGCGCAGATAAATCTTGTTGCAGTTGTTGGAGTTCAAGGCTTACTTCTGTGGCAGACTGGTAGCGTTCCCGGACGTGGTAGCGCACCATTTTGTCTAATATTTCTGCCAAGCGATCGCTAACTTTTACTTTATCCCGCCAAATAATTTCGCAGGTTTCGGGATCTTCTGGCAATTGAGAAGGTTTAGCCCCTGTTAACGCTTGAATTGCTGTTATCCCCAAGGCATACAAGTCGCTGCTGTATCTTGGTTTACCCGCTAGTTGTTCGCTGGGTACATAACCTTGGGTGCCAATTCCCACGGTTATGTTAGTTTGGCCTGACTCTGTTGCCAGCTGGGTATGGATTTCTTTTACAGCACCAAAGTCTATCAAGACTAATTTGCCATCTTGCTGCCTGCGGATCAAGTTGTTCGGTTTGATGTCGCGGTGGATGACGTGATAAGAGTGAACAAACTCCAGAATGCCCAGCAGATCCTGCAAGAGGTCAATTACCTCAGCTTCGCTCAGTTGTTTGTGACACAATTCATCGGCGAGCGGATGTCCTTCAATGAATTCCTGAACTAGGTAAAATTGTTTATTTTCTTCAAAATATGCCAGCAGATGGGGAATTTGGGTATGGTGTCCCAGCTTTTCGAGAGTTTTTGCCTCGGTGTTGAACATACGCCGAGCGATCGCTAAAAAAGCGGGATCTTGACGAGCTGGTTTGAGATGCTTTACAACACACTTGGGCTTTCCGGGTCGCTGTGTGTCTTCGGCAATGTAAGTTTGACCGAATCCTCCCGATCCCAATTCCTCGATTAGTTTATAGCGCCCCCCTAGTAGTCTTCCCAGCATGGTGGCTTAGTATCCGTTATCCTGATTTTGACATACAATTTCCGCACTCATTGGTCATTAGGAACTTAAGAATCGCCAATTCCCAATGACGTATTGTTAAAGGAGTGATAATTCTAACTGATTTTTACTTAATGCAGCTGATTAAAGGTACAACTAAACTTTTAGGGGTGATTGGTCATCCCGTCGAGCATTCCCAGTCTCCCAAGATGCACAATGCAGCCATCGCTTCTCTAGGATTAGATTACATCTATCTGCCTTTCCCGGTGCAACCAAAAGATTTAGAGGATGCGATCGCAGGTTTTCGGGCTATTGGTGTGGTTGGTTTCAGCATCACTATCCCCCACAAACAGGCAATTATTCCCTTGCTATCAGAAGTATCTGATATTGCCCAAGCCGTGGGAGCCGTTAACACCGTCAAAAACACTGCTGGGGGTTGGATTGGCACCAACACTGATGTCGAGGGCTTTATCGCGCCTCTTTTCGCTTACAAGCGCGATTGGAGTCAAACTGAAGCCGTAATTTTAGGCAATGGCGGCGCAGCGCGAGCAGTGGTTGCGGGTTGCGCTAAACTCGGCTGTGCTTCTATTCATGTTGTCGGGCGTAACCGAGAGAATTTAAACGCTTTTCAACAGAGTTGGAGCAATTCACCTTTAGCAATTAATAATTTACACATCCATCTTTGGGAAGAACTGCCAAATCTAATTTCTCAAGCAGATTTGCTAGTTAATACAACACCAGTAGGTATGTCTCCCAAAGTTGATCAGTCTCCCGTCGATATAGGTGTAATGGCGCGATTGAAGAAAGACGCGATCACCTATGACCTAATTTACACGCCCCGCCCCACCAAGTTTCTACAACAAGCAAAAACACAAGGTGCGATCGCTATCGACGGGTTAGAAATGCTCGTCCAACAAGGCGCGATCGCTCTAAAATTCTGGTTAGACAAAGAGCCACCGGTAGACGTAATGCGCCAAGCAATACAATAACGAAACGCTCTTTTTATTGCCTAAGAGCCTTCAATTATTTGTCCATCGCCAGTTAAAACTGTTCCAGTCGTAAATGCCTTGAATCTCGTACTCAGTCCCATTATCAAAGCGGATGATGCAGTTAGTATAGGTTCTCTCGCCCTCTGCTGTCTCAGAAACTCCAACCACCGTACAGGGAAACCATTCGCGGCTACAGGGGCCATTTTCTTGCACCCATTCCCAAAGACCATTCGAGACTTCAATGCGATCGCCTACTTTTAGCTTTAACTGATAATATTCGGCTAAGTGAACTGGCTGGACGCGATTTAGCCATTGGAAACCATAGCGATCGCGAATAAATTGCATTTCTCCAGAGTCTTGATTATTCAGCCAGTCATTTAGCAATTTGATTTTCCAAAGGCGATTTTCTCTCTCTTGCTCCTTGACAAATTGCAGCAAAGCCCTGCGTTGCTCTGGTGTCAGTTCTGCAAGAGGATTAGTGCGATCGCCATCCCCATTCTCAGGCTCAGGAACACCCAACGCAACACCTATCAGTTCCTCAACAACAACTTGCAGCAAAATTTGTTTTTGCTCCTCACTCAGAGGACACAACATTTTGTCACACTGGCTAAATGCTGCTTGCAGAGCTGCATCAATCTCAGATGGATTCATGTCAATATTTTCTACAGAGTGGACTCTTACCACTCCCTAGAGTTATCCTACAAATTCTGAGTGGCAATGCCCTGTATCGGAACGCTCATTTAGAGTTTATCCACTATTATCGCAGAGCTTTCAAGGCACCGTAAGAGTTTATTTGGACAAAAAGGGACACCTGCTAATTGAAGCATTGCTAATTAATAATTCCCTCTCTCTCCAGCCAAGAGTCCCTTGTTTGACCTAGATTCGCGGTAAGCTGAGGATTGATGTCACCGAAAAACCTAAGTCATGGTGGGGTTTATGCGATTTCGAGCCGTCTCTATTGTTGTGATGTCATGCCTCATCGGGATATTCAGCTTGCTGTTTAGTCCCCCTGCACTGGCACTGACACAGATTAAACTTTCTGAAGTTACCTACCATGACTGCCCGGCTGATATAGGCCAAGGAGCGGTTACGAGTACCGGAGCGAGCCGTGCAGCTAATTGCTTTATAGTCACCGGAAAAGCCGAAAATAGCTCTAATAAGCCAGTTCTCAACGCCGATATCTTTGGTCGCATCTACGATGCCAATGGAGACTCGGTGATGCAAAACCGGACGCGCCTGGGTTCAATCGAAGAAGTGCCGCCTGGAGTCAGTGATTTTGAACTGAGAATTTCAGTTCCGGCAAATCAGCCGACTCCCTTGCAGCTCAAGCAGTTCAAAGCCGCTGGGTTTACAGGCACAGTTCGCCGCTAACACCCAATTTTAGATTTTGGACTAGAATCTAAAATCTTAGAAACCAGCGGGACTCATTTGAATGCTGCCAAACAACTGTGCCAAAATTTGCAGCACTAAAATCGCTAAAATCGGCGAGATATCTAGACCACCCATCGCCGGAACGATAGAACGGAAGATGTTGAGATAGGGATCTGTAATCGGACTCAAGGTAGAAGCCAACTGGTTCATCCAGTTGATTGTGGGGAACCAAGTTAAGAGAATCCGCACAATCAACAGAAAAACATAGATGTTCAGAAAGGTGGAGATAGTGTTGATTAGTAAATCGGCTGAAGAATTCATTGGTGTTGAAGCTTCCTTTTGATAATCGGTGAACGCTTGAAACTTGAAGTTAGTTTAACGGATTTGCTCTACTTTGAGTTTAGGGATCTTTGGGTAGGGACGAGAGTGCGTCAGAGGGAGAGAATCGCTCCCGCTCTATTTCCACAGCGTTTCCATTTACATTGCCAAGCTGAGTCCGGACATCATCAATCGCCGCATTTAGTTGGGCAATTTTATCCTCTAAGCTCCGCCGTGCAAATTCAATACTATCTGAGTCTTTGAGTTGACGCTTTCTACCTTTGCCAGCTTTAGCTTCTGACGCTCCCGAATTCAGCAGAGACGCATCTTTGGCATCAGCTTCCGAGGTGCGTCCAGAAGCAATCAGCGCCCCGACAATCCCACCGACTAGACCGCCAACTATAGTCCCAGCCAGAAATCCGCTTCCAAAACCATCGCGCTGACTCATCTTTAACTACCGTCACGATCTTTTTTCAACTGTTTTCAGGGTAACTTTTAGCTGACCCCCCTGCCTACCGACTAGGGGAGTAGAGGAGATTGGGGACTGGGGACTGGGGGCTGGGGACTAGGGACTAGGGACTAGGGACTTGGAACTAAGGACTAGGTAAGACTTTTTCCCAATTCCCAATTCCCAATTCCCAATTCCCAATTCCCAATTCCCAATCCCCACTCCCTATGTCCCAAACGTGCGATCGCCTGCATCTCCTAATCCCGGTACAATATACCCCTGAGAGTTCAGACCCTCATCAATCATTGCCGTATAGACAATCAAACCCGGATAAGCTGAGGAAAGCTTCTGCAACGCTGGTGGCGCGGCTACCACAGAAATAATCCGCGTCAAAGCTGGGTCGATGCCTCGTTTAGTCAACTCTGCCATCGTCATCATAATTGTCCCACCCGTCGCCAGCATCGGGTCAGTAATTAAAACTCGCGTTTGGGGATGAAATTGCTCCGGCATTTTGTTGAGATAACAGCTGGCTTCCAGCGTTTCCTCATTCCGTACCAAACCGATATGATAAGTCGAAGCCAAAGGTAGCAAAGTCTGCGCCCCCTCTAATAATCCTAATCCTGCTCGGAGAATCGGCACTACAACCAGCGGCACTTCTGGATTGATAAAAGTGGCAGGACATTCAGCTAACGGTGTTTGCACCGTCGTTTCTATCGTCGGTAGCCAGTCCCGAATTGCCTCATAAGTCAGCCAGCGCCCCAGTTCTTTCATCGCGCTCTTGAACAACACCGACGGCGTTGCTGCATCGCGAGCTACAGCCAGCCAGTGCTTAATCAGGGGATGGGGAGGAACGTAGACACGCAGTTGAAGAGTCATAGTTGCTTATCTTGACTGAGGGATGCCAGCTCAAAGACCTGACCTATCATACGCTAAGAGCGATTCTTCTCGTCGCCTCTGTTTGGCATCCCGTCCAACGAGATGTCAATACTGTTGAAAATTATTTTCAACAGTATTGACATCTATTATCAACAAGACTATATTTATTTTTAGTGTTCTCCTCTCATTAAGGATCGGCAGGTGGGGCTGGGTGTGCAGTAGCAAGCTAGTCCCATTTTTTTTTGAGGCGAGATGTAATATAAGACGTTAAACTCAGAAACGTTAAGTAATTTCCTTTCTCTTCCATGCCTGCAACTTCTATCCCTACCTCCGCTGCATCGACGTTTGATGTTATTGTTATCGGTTCTGGAATTGGAGGGCTGGTGAGTGCAACCCAGCTAGCAGCGAAAGGCGCTAAAGTTCTGGTACTGGAGAGCTACTTAATTCCCGGAGGTAGTGCCGGATACTTTGAACGGGAAGGGTATCGCTTTGACGTGGGAGCATCGATGATTTTTGGTTTTGGTACTCAAGGTACTACCAACTTGCTCACCCGCGCCCTGGAAGCTGTAAACGTCAGCCTAGAAACTATTCCCGATAGCGTACAGATTCACTATCATTTGCCTAACGGCTTAGACCTGAAAATTCATCGCGATTATGAAAAATTTTTGCAAGAACTAACTGCCAACTTTCCGCATGAGCGTGAGGGGATTCGCAAGTTTTACGATGAATGTTGGAAGGTTTTTAATTGTCTAAATGTGATGGAATTGCTATCGCTGGAAGAACCCCGGTATCTGGCGCGGGTGTTTTTCCGGCATCCATTGGCGTGTCTGGGTTTGGTGAAATACTTGCCGCAAAATGTTGGTGATATTGCCAGGAAATACATTAGCGACCCGCAACTGCTGCAATTTATCGACATGGACTGTTACATCTGGTCAGTTGTGCCAAGCGATCGCACTCCGATGATTAATGCCGGGATGGTATTCTCAGATCGGCACTATGGCGGCATCAACTATCCTAAAGGCGGCGTGGGACAAATCGCCCAAAAACTGGTGGAAGGACTGGAAAAAGTTGGCGGGGAAATTCAGTATAAAGCCAGAGTCACGAAAATTATCACCGAAAATAATCGCGCCGTTGGCGTTGAGCTGGCTGATGGAAAAGTATATCGCGCTAAGCGCATCGTTTCTAATGCGACACGCTGGGATACTTTTGAGAAGTTATTACCACCAGAGGAGATGCCAACATCTGAGAAGAAGTGGCAAAAACGTTATCAAAAATCTCCCAGTTTCTTGAGTTTGCATATGGGAGTTAAAGCAGATGTTTTGCCAGTGGGAACAGAATGTCACCATATTTTGTTGGAAGATTGGGAAAATATGGAAGCGACACAAGGCACTATCTTTTTGTCAATTCCTACGTTGCTTGACCCGAATTTAGCACCAGCAGGTTATCACATTCTGCACGCATTTACACCGGATTGGATTGAAAATTGGCAGGAACTTTCTTCTAGTGAGTACGAAGAGAAGAAGGAAGCAGCAGCCGGGCGAGTTATTGAGCGTTTGGAGAAGATTTTCCCAGGCTTAGATGCAAGTTTAGATTATCTGGAAGTTGGGACTCCTCGCACTCATCGGCGCTTTTTAAATCGTGAAGATGGCACTTATGGGCCGATTCCCGGTCGCAAGTTATTAGGATTGTTGGGAATGCCGTTTAATAGAACTACTATTCCGGGACTTTATTGTGTGGGAGATAGTACGTTTCCGGGACAGGGTTTAAATGCGGTGGCGTTTTCGGGGTTTGCTTGCGCTCATCGGGTGGCGGTGGATTTGGGGTTGTAGGAGGAGATTAAACCGCTGAGGCGCAGAGGGCGCAGAGGAAAATAGGGACGCGATCGCATCTTTTTTAAACTACTCCAAAATGTTCTTGTGATTTCTGGCTGCAAATTGCACAGGTTAAATTATTTGAAATGCCCGTATCATCACTGCGTTCAATTGCTGCATTTGCAGACTTCCCAACTCTCCCAAGCGTCTGATAATTAATCTACTCTCAAGAGTAGCAATTCGAGTTACTCTCACTTTAGAGGCAACTCTCAATCCAGTATTAACAAATTCTGGATCTGAAACATCAAGAGCAAATTATTCCGAATTTAAAATGGTGACATTTTGAGACGAAATGAAGCAAAGAGTTACTTCATCTATTGTAGAGCTTAACGCCAGCACTAAGGCAGGACGTAATTTTGTTGTACTCAAGTCTGTAAAGGGATTAACTAGGACAATATCTCCTTTTTTTAGTGTCACTAGATTGGTTTTCCATCTTCGAGGGTATAAATATCCGGTTCATCGTGCAAATAGTCAAAATTTCCTCCGCTTTCTGCAAGGTGCGCTAATTCAAGGGCTGAAGGGTAGGGTATATTCCCAAATAATTTTTCTTCTAGTAGGGATCGCTCATCGGGTGAGAGAGCTAAAATAACTTGAACTAGGGAGTCAACTAATTGTGCATTCATAAATTATGCTCCTATTTTCTGTTAAGTTGCTTGTTTTATAATAGCGATCGCGCTTTTAAAATCACCGCAGACTGTAGCTTTTGTGGGCGAATATCATTCACAATTTATCTTCAGCCTCAGTTGAGCGCGTACCAATCGCCACAGGGTCAGTGATACAATCCAAACTAAGGCAAATGGAAATGCTACTAACCCAGCTACGAAGCACAAAAATAAAGCATGGGTTATCTTAGGCTAATTAAATCGACACATGACGACACCGCCCGATCCTCGCCAGTCAAACTTACCCACAAACGCCCCTGATAGTCAGAATGGGAAAAGTTCGCCTGAAAACAACCAACTTCCTCAGATGCGATCGCCCTCCGCTGAGGCGCAAAGTCAATATGAGCAACAATTGGCTAAAATGCCGCGAAGTCTCCTACTCAACAAACAAACTCCCTCTATTCCAGTAGTATCGCCAATTATCTTTATGGCGATCGCTTTGGTAGTCGTTGGGTTATCTATCAATAATTTCTGGATTGGGGTGTCGGGGGCGCTTGTCGGCGGGTTGATTTCCCTGCGCGTACTGTGGATTAGTTCCCAACCGCTGCTGGATGAGTTGGTTCCAGCAAAACAGCGCTCAATCATAGTAGCTGTTGTGGGAGCAATAGTATCGCTCTTCGCTTTACTCAAGTTCAGTGGTATCAACCAACGCCTTAATGAATGGGCGAACCAGCAAAAATGGGACGAAATCGGATCTCTGGCAGAATGGACTGGTGCTGTCGGGCAAATTTTCATTGCCGTTTTAGCTGTATATGTAGCTTGGCGACAATATATTATTTCCAGAGATTTGACGATTAAGCAAAACGATCTCACCGCTCAGCAAAATATTATTACCCAGCAGCAAACGATTGATACTTATTTTCAGGGGATATCTGACTTAGTATTAGATGAAGAAGGGCTTCTAGAAGATTGGCCTCAAGAGCGGTTACTCGCTGAAGGACGCACCGCCGCTATTCTTAGCAGTGTAGACTCTAGCGGGAAATCGAAAATTCTCCGTTTCTTGTCAACCTCGAAATTACTGACTCCCCTAGAACGCGATCGCCGCTTAGGGAGAGCCATTTTTGATGGTGCTGGAGGTTATGCTGAAGATCGCGTCAACGGTGTGCGGGTCATTGATTTGGGAGTCATGTTGGCTAAGGCAGATTTGTCTAATACAGATCTGCGCCGCACCGACTTAAGCGAAGCTAATCTCATCGGTGCCAATTTAAGCAACTGCGATTTAGTCAAAGCTAACCTGTCTCGTGCTATTTTGTACGGAGCTAATCTTGCTGGTGCTGACTTTAAAGCCACCCGCTTGTTCTACGGTTCAGCGGAGACCGCCACCCCACGCAGTCACACTCAACCCCCCTACCCCAATTACAGAACTGGCGTTTTTACTGGCGCTGTCGTAGAAAATGCTGATTTCACAGGTGTACAGCAACTCTCCGAAGAACAGCGTCAATACTGTTGTGCTTGGGGAGGCGAGGAAACTAGATCCACAATTCCCGGCGGTTGTGAAGGTATTCCCAATAAATTAGAGGCTACTATCTAAAAATGAAAAAAAACTTCTCTTTTTCTTTTCATTTAAAGGTTAAAAAAACATTTTTTTGTAGCAACTTTTACTATACTTTTTCTACCTATTGACGTATGATTGAATAATGGAAATCTGTGCGTAAAGTATATAGGCTAATATTTCAATTATTAAGAAGCCCATATAATTTTTAATTAATAAGACCTATAATACCAGAAAAAAAGTCCTTTTTTCTGAGAAAATTTTAAAAGTTGTTTCTGTCAAAAGGCGAGATGCCTAATAATCAATGAAACCAAAGTATTCTTTGGTAATTCCGGTGTACAACGAAGAGAACACTCTCCCGGAACTGTATCGACGAATAAGTGGATTAATGGCTCGGTTGGATGACCAGGCGGAGCTAATTCTAATCAACGATGGTAGTAAAGATCGGTCTTTAGAACTGCTGCGAGATTTGCATGAAAAAGATCCGCGAGTTTGCTATCTAAGCTTGGCGCGTAACTTTGGACACCAAATTGCCGTAACAGCTGGTTTAAATTATGTCCGGGGTGAAGTAATAGTTATCCTTGATGCTGACTTACAAGATCCGCCAGAGTTAATTCCTGACATGGTGGAAAAGTGGCGACAAGGCTATCATGTGGTTTATGCTAAGCGCACCCAACGCCAGAAAGAAAGCTGGTTTAAACGCTTTACAGCTTACGTCTTTTATCGCCTTCTCAAGCAGTTAGCTGATGTAGACATTCCCACAGACACCGGGGATTTTTGTTTGATGGATAGGCAAGTAGTGGATGTACTTAATTCTATGCCAGAACGCGATCGCTACATTCGAGGAATGCGCTCTTGGATTGGCTTCCAACAAACAGCGGTATACTTTGAGCGTCATCCTCGTTTTGCTGGTGAAGTAAAATACACCTTTAGCAAATCTTTGTCTTTGGCGATAAATGGTTTGGTGTCCTTTTCTAAAGTACCGTTGCGAATTTCCACCTATGTAGGTTTACTCGCCGCTGTTGCCGCAATTTTCATGGGTTTGTTAGTTATTTATTGGCGGATTTTCGTCCCCCAATCGCCTTTAACTGGGTTTACAATTATTCTGGTTGCTATTTTCTTTTTAGGTGCTGTACAGCTGGTGAGTATCGGCATTCTGGGGGAATACATTGGACGAATTTACGAAGAAGTTAAAGGCAGACCGCTTTACACTCTTTCCGAAGTAGGTGGTTTTCATAATGTAGCGAGTCGTAAGTAGCAAGTGGAAGCTTTTTAAAGGCAAATATTTTCAATCAATTTATGCAATGCTGGGTGAGGTTCCTCAACCCAACATACATTACTTGTTTATAACTACCGAGGGAAGCGTTTAAACTAAAACTGTCTGCCCAGTTTCTGCTGAACGACGGGCAGCATCGGCAACTTTGAGGGCGTATAAACTAGCTTCTGGGGTTACATATAGGGGGGTGCCTTCAATTAGATGATCTAAAACCATGCCAGTATCTTTAGCAAATAAACCCCGTCGTCCTCCCACCTCAATTGGCGTTGTTTCATTCTCCTTTATCAGCTTGCCTTCATCTCCATCGAAAATTAATCCCCCCTGTTCTCCGTGAACCTCAAAACTTCGTGATGGTTGCCAGAGATTTTCCCCTTTTCCATAAACTACCTCTGCAACAACGCCGCTGGTAAACTTTAGCTGGGCTGTGCAAAGACAGGATTTGTAGAATGGGGACTCTTGACTGGGGAATTGGGAGGATTTCCTAATTTCTAATCCCTCTTCCCTAGTTTCCAATTCGCCCCAAAATCTGGCTTGACAGCTGACAGTGGCTACGGTGCCAAACAAATCTGTCAAACGGTGGATGCGGGAAAGTGCGCCACTAAAAGGAAAACCAAATAGTTCTGGGTGATATGTCCAGCGTTGGGGTGCTGGACGTTGGGGATTGATGGTGCTGTAGCGGGCGTAAAAAATTTCTCCAATTTGGGGTAAAGTTTGTCGCAGTGCTTGATGCAATCCGCCGAGTAGTTCTATATGTTCGATGTGCAGGAGTTGGTTTTTTTCTTTTGAAGAGGCGATCGCTTCTTCTGCAACGTCAACTTCTAAGGCGAGGGGATACTCGACGACTACGTGTTTACCTGCGTTAAGTGCTGTAAGCGCGATCGCACCATGATTTTGATTCACTGTGCAGATTATCACCATATCCACATCTTCACGACAAACCAACTCTTCCCAAGATGAGACGGCAAGGCAAGAGTAAGTTTGACTGAATTCCTCTGTTTTTTCTGGCGTATGCCCAGCAACTGCTACCAGATGGGCGCGTTCTTCAGATTGCAACGTTTGCGCCCGTAGTTTAGCAGCAAATCCGGTTCCCACCACCGCCACACGTATCGGGAGCTTACCAGACCAAACAGGATGAGAGACTGATGTTGCCATTGTCAATTAGGCGCGATCGCTAACACTGTAAAATATTCCCAAATCACTATTATTTGACTTCTTCATAACTGCCTTTTATCTAACTATTAATTGTTATTATTAATTCCATATATAATCCCCTCTAATCTATTCACCCTAAAAATATATCTGGATGTTCAGGATAAAGTGTTAACTGAACATAGTATCACTGGTGTAGCATAAGACTGATAAATATAAGTAATTAGGATGGAACCGAAAAAGTTTATTATGAATACCATTCACACTATTTATTGATTTGGTGTAAAAGATTCTGATTTTTCCCGTAGTATCAGAAAGGAAGTGAACCCAGCAAGCAGACCTTTGCATGAGCGAAGTGAGCTGGAAGGGTCGCTCTACAAATTTCTAGTGCCATTTCGACTAAGTGAGAGGAACGCTGCATGGCAACCTATAAGGTTACATTAATCAACGAAGCTGAAGGTCTGGATACCACAATTGATGTAAGCGACGATACCTATATTCTCGACGCTGCCGAAGAGCAAGGCATTGACTTGCCTTACTCCTGTCGGGCTGGTGCTTGCTCTACCTGCGCTGGCAAGATAACTGCGGGTGAAGTCGATCAGTCTGACCAATCTTTCTTGGATGACGATCAGATTGAAGCTGGCTACGTCCTGACTTGTGTGGCTTATCCCAAGTCTGATTGCACCATCATGACCCATCAAGAAGAAGAACTGTATTAAGAAGATGAGTCAATGGTCTGTTAAGAGTTGGAAAATTGGAAGGTTGAAACCTTCAAATGTCTACTGACTACTGACTACTGACAATTCATTGTTTTAGGAGGGACACCATAACGAGTGTCCCTCCTAAATTTTTTTCAGGAATTGGGCTGGGTTTGTTGGGATCTATCCTGCCAAAAGGTAATTGACTCGTTGAGAGGTTGAATTTGCGCCCCTGGATAGTAGAAGTTGAGAATCTGTTGACTTGACCAGCCTACTTTAGCCAGATTGAATGCGCCTGTTTGACTCATCCCTACGGCATGCCCTAGTCCACCGCCAACAAAGGCATAACCTTTTACGCTTTTGTCGGCACCATAAATAGGTTGCAAGTAGAACAGAGTGCTGCGGGGTGCCATAAAGGCGCTGCGGACATCATCTTTGTGGATTTCTATCACACCTGTGTCAGTTTGCACCGCTAATTTGAGAATACGTCCTGAAGGACTTCGCTCCACCACCCGTAACTGCTTAATTGTGTTAAACGGGACAAAAGGAGTCTTTGTTCTCTGGAGATAACGCTTTAAATCCTGGGTAATCTGGACAATAGTGCTAGACCGACTCCAACGAAACCAATTCGCGCCAGTTTCATTAAATCCTTGTTTTAGGTTAATGAACCGCCGGATATTTTGCTCAGAAGCCAAAGGAAACTGCGACAAGTTCCAAACAGAGTTCGCTGAATCTACCACAACTTGGAGATAGGGGCGATCTGAGCCATTCCAAACATCGCTAAAATGAGCAGTAACGCCGCCAGTGGTACTCGAATAAAGGGCATCCACCAGTTCATTCTGGTAAGTTAGCACTTTGCCTTTGGTAGCTGCGATCGCTTTGTCGGTAGTTGGCACTGTGCCAGTTAGACCTTTATAAACTTGGCAGTGAGTATCGGCACACAATTCATACCCATCCACAGTAAATCGGCGCAAGTTCCGCAAAGCGTAAGTTCGAGCTATAATTGCCTGCGCTTCAGCCGCCGCATACGGCGCACCAGCATCAAGTTCATGCGGTACCACACCCCGCAGATAAGTTTCTAGCGGTACCTGGTTTACTAGGGTGTAGGTGCCGTAGGCATTTGGTTGCAGTTGCAAGGGGCCCGCGTAGAGAAAACTATTTTTGGCGTTTTTACCTTTTTGAACCTGGATCAGGTTTTTGGCCGCCGTAATCTCCATTTTGTCGCGACTGTACTTAACGCCATTCACGACTAAAGACGTTTTTGGCACCTGCTGCACAATTTCCGTATCCAGAAAGGCAGCTTGATTGCCTTGAGTTTTGAGACTCTGCAACAGCCAGCGGCGCACTAAAGGCGTTTTGTAAACATCTCGTTTTGCCCAAACCTGCCAGCGTTCCGGCTGCGCCACTTCAACTTCAATTCCCTTGGCTTTCCACTGGTTGGCACTGTATTCCGCTGTCTCAAAGCTGCGGTAGGTTCCTAGAACAAGCCTTTCCTCTAGCACTGGGTCGGGTAGCGCTTGCATTGTCACTTGCAGCTTGACATTGCTTGCTTGCAGGGTTTGTTGGCGATCGCCTGCATCAAAACGCACAGTTAAGCGATCGCCTGTTGTTGCAGCTAACGTCATTTCATCAGTCGGTTCCTCACCAAACCGCTGCACTACACCTACTTTCAGTTCTACATCCGATTTAGCTGGGGGCGCTCCTGACGCCGCCGTGAGTCCCACCAGACAAAACACCGTTAGGACGGTGCTAGACCAGTGGCTCAACCGATTTTCCGCCCCAGCCGGACGAATAAATTTCCGACGGTTCGGCTTGGTCTTTACCAAAATCTGTCTCAAGGTGTAACCCTTTTTTTGCATGAACTATCTGAGGATAGAAGACTTTTTGATAGATGTAACCCTATATTCAGTCTCAAACTAGGTAGCTAGTTGCTCCATCTATTGTGCTAGACGCAAGGCACAAATGCGAAGGGGATGAGCGAGAATCTTCAGCTTGATTCACAATGGCTGGTTGCAAAACGAAGTCATAATGAGTATGATTTAGAAGGAAGGAACCTAGATGGAGACAGCGACTCGTCCTATGGTAAGGGTTCAAGAGATACCCCTGCGAAAAATTCACCGTCCTCTGCCCCGACAAACTGACCCAGCTAAAGTGGCAACTTTGATGCAATCGATTCAACTAATTGGTCAGCAAGAACCCATCGACGTGCTGGAAGTGGATGGAGAATACTATGGTTTTTCAGGTTGTCATAGATTTGAGGCGATTCAGCGTTTAGGTCAAGAAACCATTCGTTGCCGCATCCGCCGCGCACCGCGTTCTGTTCTGAGTATGCACCTAGCCTGAGCATGAAAACGTTCATTGTTCAAGAGTAGCACTACAAGCTTCCATGAATTATGAACCGCGAATATAATCTACACAAGCCGTCAGGTGCGCTTTTTTATACTTCCACTACAAGGAGCGAGACATAATGACTAGCAAGAATAATTCTTCACGTCTCTACCCGACCAGCATTGACATTGCCCCAGAAACTCGGTCTAAAGTGATTGAGCTTCTTAACCAAACCGTGGCAACCACCCTCGACCTAAAAACTCAGGTGAAACAAGCGCACTGGAATGTCAAAGGTATGGATTTTTACCAGTTGCACTTACTTTTTGATGAACTCGCCACTGAGTTAGAAGAATTCATCGATTTATTTGCCGAAAGGGTGACAGCCTTGGGAGGGTTAGCAAAGGGGACAGTTCGCACGGCGGCGAATGTGTCCATGCTGCCAGAGTATCCTTTTGATATTCTCGACGGCAAAGACCATATCACAGCTTTGTCAGACCGCTTTGCACCATACGCCAAATCGCTGCGCCAAAACATTGATGCTTCAGCTGAGCTGGGTGATGCTGATACTGCTGACCTTTACACGGAAGTTTCTCGCGCAATTGATAAGCGGTTGTGGTTCTTAGAAGCACATCTACAAGCTTCCGCAGTAACTTCTACTGCTGCTTTAAAAGAAGTAGTAGCCAGCAACTAACGCCAAATTCACTTTTTTGACACTCCCCTGGCTAAAGCACAGGGGATTCTTCATTCTTAGACTCAGATGAGCCAATCTTCGCAGCAAAATTACACCCAGCTGTTGCAGGACTTAATGCAGCAGGTGGGTATTTCTAGTTTTAAAGCTTTGAGTCGAGAAGCTGGCGTTTCTGAACGACAGGTGAAGCATCTGCGGTTGGGAGAAGTGTCCCAGATGCGGGTAGAAACACTCTTTAAGATTAGTCAAGTGCTGAAAGTATCGGTAAGCGAGTTACTGACAATTTTTGGGAAAATGAAGGCACTGGGGGCTGAGGACTGGGGGCTGGGGACTGGGAATGCGCCCAAGGTAGAGGAAGCTCTGAAGCAGGAGTACCAGGTTCTTTTGGCGCAGATGGAGCAGCAGCGGGAAACTTTGCTGCTGGAATTTCAACACTCAAGCCTGCAAATTTTGGAATCTTTTTTAGTATATTGGCCTACAGCTGCTAATAAAGCCCAGGAAAATCCTCAGATGGCGGCGGTGCAATTGCTGCCTTTGGTACGTCCGGTGGAAAAGCTTCTAGCTGCGTGGGGAGTGGAAGCGATCGCATCTGTTGGTGCAGAATTACCTTACGACCAAAAGCTACATCAACTCATCGAAGGAACCGCCCAACCAGGGGAAATGGTGAAAGTACGTAACATCGGCTACCGCCAAGGAGAGAAACTTCTGCACCGCGCCAAAGTCAGTGCTATTTCTAAAGCATGAGCCTACTAAGCTGACTACACTCAAAACCACGCAACACCAAGCGATCTATGAATCTCCCGTTTGGCTGATGAATCTCCTGTATAGATTTGTTGCACTGATAAGAGTGACTATCTCTGGAGAACACAACAATTATGCGTCCTTTAAACATAGGTTTAACAGAAGAGCAGCGTCAAGGCGTGACCGATTTATTAAATAAAGATTTGTCAGATGCCTACCTGCTATTGATCAAAACCAAAAAATACCACTGGGATGTCGTCGGGCCTCAGTTCCGCTCCTTGCACCAACTGTGGGAAGAACACTATACCGCATTGACGGAAAGCATTGATGCGATCGCTGAGCGAGTTCGCGCCTTGGGTGGTTATCCAGTAGGAACTGCGGAAGGCTTCCTGAAGTACGCTTCTATTAAAGAAGACCCAGGTACTCTTCCCAACGCCTTTCACATGGTAGAAAACCTCGTGTCAGATCACGAGCAAGTTATCCGCAACCTGCGCGAACACATCGATCAGTGCGGAGATAACTTCCACGATCAAGGTACCGCTGATTTCCTCACCGGCTTGATGGAACAACATGAACAAATGGCTTGGATGTTGCGTTCCTTCATCGAAGGTGAATCCATTCAGCCAGACGGCAGACTTTCGGCAGAAGGTCTGAAAGTTCCCGTCAATATGAAGTAATTCATCGGGAAAAGTAGATACTGAGGAGGTAGATTAAGTTCTACCTCCTCAATTTTTTATGCAGCCAGAACTGAGTCCTAGTGAAGCAATTAGATTAGCTAAACAAGTAGCAAATTTGCTACCATCACCGCCACGAATTTATCAGAATCGGAATGGGTGTGTTCAAAAATGGCCTGATTCCCCTGGTTCGGAAAATATTTTAACTTTACAGTATATAGGCGGTGTTTACATTCCAACTGAGTGCTACCCTAAGATAACGCTGCTCACTATTACCTTTGAAGGCGAAGCTGCTAAACAACAGAACGATTCGGTCACTCTAGTTCAAAAATTAAAGAATAGAATCTTTCCCCAAAAAAGCAATTCCTCCGTTCACTTACCTGTGGGAGGGGACAACATAATATTTGTTTGTAAGTGGGACAGCCCGTATAAAAGAGGGGAACTTAAACATAGTTGGTGGTTTCATGTTGCTACAGACCGTCAAGTTCAGTTTATTCTTGAGTCAGGAGATAGTTTAATTTCCTACTATGACGGGCCTCCGCATTGCTGAAAGAAACGATAAAATAGTAGGACTTTTGTGGCTATTTGGCGCTGAATAAAAGAAAGCACAATTTATTATTGTTCATTTCTATAGCAATCCTATTTAAGTTGTGAGATGCCGTTAATATGAAGTAATTTGGCTAGTGGTAATTGGTGATTTTATTACCAATACCAAAAGTATGCCTAGGGTGGGGCAATGCTCACCCTACGCAGTATTCAAGCATTGGAGATGTGGAACTTTAGTAGATATCTGGCACTCGTATAGAAAAGAACAATCTGCCACTGAGTGCCTACAGTATGATGCTCCCAGCTTTACTCTTAAGCGTATACAGCGCAGTTACACCAGTTTTACCCCTGCAACCAAATCATCAGATAATTGTGCAACGTCCAACTGGGAAGCGCATGGACAGACAAGTTACTGTAAGTGTTGCGATCGCGTTAGCCAAGGAAGCAGCAAATAAGCAAAAATCTCCACCCCGCATTTATGCTTATTATGGCCCCTTAGTCGTCGGCGGCAGCCTTGGCGCATGGCCCGATAAACCCGGTTCAGTGCAAACTGGTTACAATACCTGCGGCGCACCCCCTCCTCCAGCGCTGATGAAGAATTGCAATCAACCTATGACGCTGACGACAGTTGTTAATCCCCGTAAGTCTAGAGGAGGCTACACTGTGATTTTTGAATCTAGATGGGGTGAAGCCAACTCCCGTTACAACAGTTGGCAGTTTGATATAGGGGTAGACCGCCGGGTAACATTTGTGGGTGAAAAGGGAGATGGCTTACCCCCAATGGTGCAGTGATATTAATTTTTCTTTGTGATGCAACATATGCGATCGCGCCAATTTACTCTTAGGGTTGGGGCGATCGCAGAAAATCACAAGTGTACCGCCAATATAGCAATTCTAGGGTTAGGTGCGATACATCTGTAGGGACATGGCAATCCCATGTCCTTACTAAGGTTGACCAGACATTAAAACCACCATATATTCCGCCCAACTGATAAACGCTATAAAGTAAATTGGCATAATTAAGCTGGCGAGAACGGTTGTAGCCAGCGTCCAATTTCTTTTTTCAGCAGATTTAGCTCTCGGTAGACAATTTCTTGCTTCACCCACTGACCAACAGCATCAAAGGCTGTAAACTCTTTTCCCGATTTCCAGTTGACATCTTGACCTAAAGGTGTCAGGTGGCTTCCTGATAGCATCTGCATCGCCACCATTCCCGGAAAGCGGTTTTGCAGCAACTCGCTCAGGGCAGTTGTTTGGTCAATATTATCGTTATTAAATTTAATCAATAAATTGCGGCGAATGCCGTATTTTTGGGCGATGAGATTGTTAGTTTCGACGGGCGAAGGCGTAAACTCGACAGAAAAGGCATTATTAAAATTAAATTGCTCTACAAATGGGATAGCATCGCGTGCGGCGTAGTTATTGAAGGAAATTAGGATATTTCCAGCCCGTTCGACTGGGAAAAGGCTACCGATGAGCAAATGCAGTTTGCAGCCCATGCTGTGTCCGACTCCGTAAATTGGAAGATATCGCCGTCGGAGTAAACCTTTTGAGCGCATTTGTTCCAGGGCGCTATCGAAGCTGAGGCGGACATTGCCTGCGATCGCGCTATGATCCAGCGTATTCACAAACGGCGTAGCAATTACCACATAGCCTTCTTTTGCCAACTGTTCGAGTAACCAACGATAAGTTACTTGGGGTGCAGCAGCGACAAAAGCGCCCCCAAGAAAATGTACAATTCCCACCGGATGTGGGGGAATGAGTACCCAATTACCGGATATTTCTTTCCAGTCCATGAAGCGATAAGCGCGTTGTTAATACATCTTCATCTTAAAGCTTGCTTGGCAGAGATGGGATGCGATCGCTCTTTTCCATCAGGCTGACACAATTTCGCTTCGCTAACGCGCTAACAACGAGAGAGAATGCGTGAAGAGTTGCTATCCCGTAGGAAATCGCGCACTTCCTAAAGCATTATTCGTTTATTGGGGGACGGTCGCGTTTTGCCAAGTCTGAGGGAGGGCGATCGCTACTCCACGCCCACCACGCAGAACCGCACTGGCACTGATAGAACTCCTGCCATTTTCTGCGATACTCTGGGGTCATCACAGGCGATCGCCTGTTTATCCAAACCCGCGCTTGCTCCCTAGAGTCAGCGCGACATTTGGGACAGCAGAAATCGTGGGCGTGAATCGCCGCTTCAATCCATTGAGGAGGAACTGGGTCAAAAGCTTCCATTTATTGAATTTGCTGGTGGTTAACTGCCCAAGATTTAGGATAACGAGTCTGGGACTGGCCTAGTCAAGTTGCTTCCCTGACTTTAAGAAATATCTTAAGTTTGAATAAATTTTTGTATTCTGCGCTTATTTTAAGGCTGTAGTAGTACCGAAGCACCTCATTTTCAGTTATTGTCTTGGGTGTATTGGGTCATCCCCCGGAAGGCGGGGATAAAGCTGAAAAACGCCAAAATTTTAACAAAAGGCGGAATGGGAAGCACTTTGTATAAAAGTAAGGACTCTCGCCCATGTCTTATCTCAACATTATCTCGTTTCTGGGCATATTTGGATTGTGCGCGATCGCGTGGTTGTTTTCAGAACACAAACGGGTTATACCTTGGCGCGTCATCATCTGGGGCATCGGCTTGCAATTAGTTTTAGCATTTTTGGTGTTTCAGTTTCCACCAACTCGCACAGCGCTGGAGTGGTTTACTAGCTTACTTGATGGCGTTTTTCTGGCTGCTGACGCTGGCGCAAGATTTGTTTTTGGCAGAAATATTGTCCCAGTTCCTGGTCAAGATCCACCAATCAATCTGGGATATATTTTTGCCTTTCGCGCCTTACCCACAGTCATCTTTTTCTCCGGACTGATGGCGCTACTTTACAACATTGGTGTCATCCAAGTAATTACAAACATTTTTGCCAAATTATTCTATTGGACAATGCGCTTGAGTGGAGCCGAAGCCCTCAGCGGTGCCGCTAATATTTTTGTGGGTATTGAAGCGGCTATTGTTGTCAAGCCATTTTTGGCAAAAATGACTCGCTCAGAATTGTGCGCGATTCTAGCTTGTTGTTTCGGAACCGCTGCTTCATCAACCTTGGCGATTTACGTTAGTTTCTTAAGACCTGTTTTTCCGAACATTCTGGGACACTTAGTATCGGCATCGATTATCGCGATTCCCGCCTGTTTTGTTTTATCGAAAATTTTAGTCCCAGAAACAGAAACTCCTCTCACTCTTGGTGGCATTCCTACCGAGAAAAGCGCTAGAGAGCTTGAGGCGTTTGGTGATGAAGAGGAGTTTAAACAGGAAACCGTAGCGGGAGAACCCATCGAACGCATCAGCCCACTAGATGCCGCAATTGTGGGAGCTTTAGATGGGGTGAAAATGGCAGTAGCGATCGCTGCTGTGTTAATTCTAATCTTGGGTTTGGTTTCTTTAGTTAATCAATTTTTTGGTTGGTTGGGTGGTTTACCTAGTCCAGTGGGTGATGTATTTAAAGTTGTCACCTTGGCAAATATTCAAGGATTCTTGTTTTATCCCCTAACTATCTTGACAGGTGTTCCGTTTAGTGAATCTTGGACGGCTTCAGTAATTATTGGGCGCAGACTATTAGAAACCGCAATTCCTCCTTATCAAGCATTGGCAGAAGCAGCTGCGGCGGGAACAGTGAGCGATCGCACTGTCTTAATTGTCAGCTACGCTCTTTCGGGATTTGCTCATCTAGCATCTGTGGGAATTTTCGTAGGCGGCACAATTGCCCTGATTCCCTCGCGGCGCAAAGATATTTCCGAACTCGGTTGGAAAGCTTTGTTTGTTGGCACCTTGGCAACGATGATGATTGCTTGTCTGGCTGGTGTGTTTGACACAGGAGATCCCACCATTCTCGGTGACAAAACTTCCCCCGCTCAAATCGCTCCGATCACCCCCGCCGTCGCGCCTTCGCCCAGTGTCACGGTTTCTCCCGTCCCGTTAGTAGCACCAGCAGTCAGCCCCAAAGTGGCACCCGTACCGACGGCATCACCCGCCACCAAGCCCCCAGCGGCAAAGCCCCGTCCTACAACTGGTGCTGCTCCTAAGCCAGCTACCCAAGTAACGCCTAAACCTACGGGTACTGCCCCCAAAGCGACTACCCCAAATCAGCAGCGATCGCAACCGAAACCTACCGCATCCCCAGTTCCATCTCCTGTACCCCAAAATTAGATTAGTTTTGAGTAGGGTGGGCAGTACCTACTTTAGTTTCTCACTAGCTCCTAAAAGATGAATCCAGAGCCTGAAATTCGCCGCTTATTAGATGTCATGCCTGCATCTGGTCGGATGTTGACGAAAATTGTCAGCAAACCGCAGCAACCGCAGGTGATTGATAGCCCCTTTCCCCAACCTTGGGCGCAGGATCGAACGATTTACATCAATTTCGATCTATGGCGGCGCTTGTCTCAGCCGCAGCGAGATTTGCTAATTTTACGCACAGTCTCCTGGTTGATAGGCATTAAGTGGTTCAAGCCCGACATTTATCAAGGTGTGACGCTGGCTGGGGTTTTAGGGGCGATGGTGGAACTTGTGCAGGGGGATGCTGTCGGTGTAGTGGTGGCTGGAGGAATGAGCGCGATCGCGCTATCCCAAATTTTCCGCAATTCTCGCAGTTCTCAGTCGCAACTGGATGCGGATGAAGCGGCAATTAAGGTGGCGATTAGGCGGGGTTATTCTGAAGCTGAAGCTGCTCGACAGATGTTGTCTGCTATTGAAGCTGTGGCTAACATCGAAGGTCGTCTTAGTTTGGATTTTACCGAGTTGATTCGTTGTCAGAATTTGCGAGCGATCGCTGGTTTATCAGCGGTTGGTGTTCCTGAGTCTATTAAGCAGGAATAAGGATTAAGAAATGAACCGCGTTAGCGCTTTAGACGCAAAGAGCGTGAAGGAAGAAGTAGAAGAAAGAAGAAAGAAGTTAGTAACAAAACCCAAAACTCTTTTTATTTTTAGCAGCGATAGAGTTTATAGTCATAGCCATCTACTGCGGGAGAAGATAAAGGGTTTTGAACGCATCCGTTTAATTCTATTGGTGCGTGGAAATTTACTAGCCACAAATCTAGGGGTCGCGGCAAAGTAGCTAAAGTTTTTTGCAAGGCAATTGTTGAGGTTTTGGGATTTTTGTCTTGATGGGCTAAGAGAAATTGGGGATTTTGTGGCAAACCTTGACGTTTAAATTCCCAAGCTATTCCCATCATTTCTCCATTTTGTACGTGGGTTTTGCGGGTGGTGGCAATTAGCACGGGCGCTTGAGAATTTTGTTGAATTATTGGTGCTAAAAGGTCGGGACGATAATATTTTTGATAGCCTAAATTAGTGACTACTGTTATTCCGCTCAAAAGTCCCATCAGCCAAATTAGAACAACGGCTGTTTTCCCTTTATCTTCCCAAGAAGCGGCAAGACTAGCTCCCACTACCACTATTACAGCCGGAAAATAGACAAAGTTATACCGTGCGCCCCGCGTGAGGTCGATACCGAGAAAATAGGTAAAGACGAAAAACAACGCGATCGCACTCCAGACGAAAGCCTCAAATAACCAAGTATTTTGATGGCGCTGCCGCTGGACTTTTAGACCGCGATATAGCATGGGTAGCGCCCGAAAAAAGAAAATCACCATCACCACCACAGAAGCAATTACTAAAGGTAACTGACTTGCCTCCACTGGTAGCAGAGATATCATAGTTATCCAAGCGGCGATCGCCTGAAACACTGGACTCAGCCAAGCAAGGCCGACGCGATCGCCTTGAATCCATTCAGTAAGCTTACCTCCATAACTGTTCTGCAAAAATACTGGCACCCAAACTAATCCTCCCGCCAGCGTACCCGCAGCAACCGCAACCAATGGAAGTAGAAACCGAGGAGTAAACAGATCCCCTTTTTCAAGGGAAGCTTTTTTCATTCCCGCAATTCCTTGTCTTTCCTCTGCGTTCTCTGTGTCTGGACGGTTCATTTCTCGCCAAACTATGGCAATTAACGCCACAGCTTCCGCACACAAGGTAAGAGCGAAGAAATAATGACTAGCAATACCTAAAGTATTCACCCCTACCCAAACCAGCACCAACCAGATTGGCAGTGGTTTCTGACGCTGAATGTGCCTTACAGCGACCACCAAGCACCCCAAAGAAGCAATCACCCATAACATTGCCAGAGTGTAATGACGAGCTTCCTGCGCCAGGAAGATGCCGTAGGGAGAAACTGCCATCATTGCCGCCGCCATTTGCCCGACTAACTGGGAGCGAAAAGCAAACCGTGCTAGTGCGTAGACAGCAGGAATCGAGGCTACACCCAGAAGCGCAGCAAGCGATCGCGCCCCCCACAAAGAAACCAATCCTTCCATCCCTCCGTTGACGGGAGGAGGAAACAGTTGCAGCCACAAGTGAGTTAGCACAAAGTAGAGTGGTGGATGGTTACTCTCAGTAAGTAAGTGATGAATTACATCACCTATACCTGCTGCTGCGCTAGGTATAAGTGGTTGCAGAAGAGTATCGAGAGCGATCGCTTGATCTAGAGGAACCCCCGTAAAACTATTGCCCAGACTAAAAGTGAGCGTAGAAAACTCATCAGTCCAAGGCGACTTAAGAGCCAGATTCATCAAGCGCAAGCCAGTTCCAATTCCTATCCACACCACTAGCAGCAGGAGTGGGAATTTTGAGTTTTGAATTTTGAGTTTTGAGTTAGAACTCATAATTTATATTTCCTAATTCTTAATTCCTAACTCCCAACTCCTAACTCGTAACTACCTGACTTCCGTCACCCGCCAGCTAAGTTTGAGGTTAATCCAGAAATTCCAGAATGTGACAGTAGCGATCGCAATCAGATTCGCTATATATTCGTTGATTCCCAACAAATTAAACAGCAAATTTAGAATCGTCACATTCAACACCAGCCCCGTCAAACAGACAATATTAAATTTCAACAGCCGTTTAAAGCGCTTGCTCCAGCCCTTTTGCTGACTGCTGATATCCCCAAACGTCCAGCGATCATTCCACAAGAAATTATTGATAATTGCCACTTCAGCCGCAATAACTGCACTGCGAGTTAATCCCCATTCCAACTCGCTACGCAACAGATAAAACACTGCCATATGGACAAACACCCCACTTAAACCCACCGCACCAAAGCGAATAAACCGACCCACAGGCCAGAGGGAAAAACGTAACTTCAGCAGATGTCGCAAATACTCCACGTATTGTTTCCAAGTTACCTTGCTCATCCCCTCCTGCCGCTCTTGAAATACGTAGCCTACCTCGGCAATCCAACTGATATTTCCTCGACCCAGCACCTCAAGCAAAATTTTGTAACCCAGCGGATTGAGCATTTTGCCAGCAAGACAGTCGCGGCGCACTAAAAAGTATCCACTCATCGGGTCAGAAACGCGACCAACCACCCCAGGCAGCACCATTAACCCAATTAACTGCGCCCCACGGGACAAAAACCGCCGCACAATACTCCAATCGCTTACGCCGCCGTTTTCCACATGACGACTGGCAACTGCCAAATCTGCTCCCCGCTGCATTTTTCCCCACAGCTGCAATAACAACTCTGGGGGATGCTGGAGATCGCCATCAATCACGCCTAACACTTCTCCCCTCGCTACCTGCCAACCGCGAATCACGGCAGTAGAAAGTCCCCGTTCCTCAACTCGCCGCATCACCCGTATTTGGGGATATTTGCTGACGAGTGACAGGGCAACTTTCCAGGTAAGGTCTGGGCTATCATCATCGACGACGATCAGTTCGTAGGCATTAGGGAGAACTGCATCCAGCAGCAGGCTCAATAACTGAATTATGTACTCAATGTTTTCACCTTCGTTATAAGTAGGAATCACTAGAGATAAACGAATCAGGCTAGTGCTTGTATTCTTAGAAGCTGTTTGGGCTTCAGGAATTTGCAATGCACCCAAGGGGACGGGCAAAAGGAAGTGAGGTTGTGTAACAGACCAATTCGCCATGAAACTCCACCAAATCGAGTGTGTGGGAGGAGCGAACTCGATTCATGAGATTCCATGCAAGCTTAAAGCAAAATGATAATCTTTATTCAGCCTAGTCGTGTCGCCAAGGTAAATAATTTTTTGTTTTTTTAGCCAAGGCAGAAATTAACATTTGGCTCTAACCTTTACAATGCCGTATATTCGCGTAGAGTAAAGTTACGTCTGGATTTTGGTAATTTCCCCGTTGCCTGGTGGACACAATTGGCGATAAGACTTCGGCATACCCGAATTTTCAGCCTTCCAGATTATAGAATGCCTAACTACACTGCGATCGCGATCATTAAAGCCACATCGAACAGCGACAAGCGCCGCAACGGTCTAGAAACCCTAGAGCGAGAATTCTACTGTGACAAGGAGAATTTAGGTTAAACTTTAGCCAAGCCAGATGAAAATTAACATATCTTAACTTTTCGTAGTTTTTTTATATGTCCTCAGGTATAAACTCTGTAGAACTCTCTGTGATAGTTCCTGTTTACAACGAGGAGCTAAATATTGACTACTTGTTTGAACGACTGCTATCTGTGCTGGAAACCTTGGACACTAGCTATGAGATAGTTTGCGTCAATGATGGCAGTAAGGATAATACCCTGAAGTGTCTAATTGAACATCATCATCGTAATCCAGTTATTAAAGTAGTCAACTTGTCTCGCAACTTCGGCAAAGAAGTTGCCCTCAGCGCCGGACTCGACTATACTACTGGTGCCGCCGTGGTGCCGATTGATGCCGACCTGCAAGATCCGCCAGAGTTAATTAAAGAACTCGTGGAAAAATGGCGCGAAGGCTATGACGTAGTTTATGCGACCAGGCGATCGCGTGGAGAAGAAAGCTGGCTGAAGCAAATGACAGCCAATGCTTTCTACAAAATAATTGGCAAAATGAGTCGCGTCCCCATCCCCCGCAATACCGGAGACTTTCGCTTGCTAGATCGGCGTGTGGTTGAAGCCATCAAGCAAATGCCAGAACGCACCCGGTTTATGAAAGGATTATTTGCCTGGGTAGGTTTTAAGCAAACATCCGTACTTTTTGACCGTCCCCAACGTTACAAAGGAACCACTACCTGGAACTATTGGCGTTTGTGGAACTTTGCCATTGATGGCATTACCTCTTTTAGCTTTCTCCCCTTGAAAGTTTGGAGTTACGTAGGCGTTACCATTTCTCTATTGTCATTTGTCTACGCCACTTTTTTAATTTATCGGACTTTGCTCTATGGGGTCGATCTTCCTGGTTATGCCTCGATAATGGTAGCGATTCTATTTCTGGGAGGCATTCAGCTAGTAACTCTGGGTATCATTGGCGAGTATCTTAGTCGGGTCTACGAAGAAGTCAAAGGACGACCGCTTTATTTAGTGCGAGACGCTTATGGCTTTAAAAATAATGGGGAAGAGGGAATTGGTAATAGGGAATAGGGAATAGCTAAGAGGTAAAAGTTGTGAATTAATAAATCCTAATTTCTAAGTTTTGCCCAATCCCCAATCCCCAATCCCCAATCCCTAAATGTTGAATTTTAAAAGCGGCATTTTCCTACTTACTTCCGTCTGCATTATTGTGACTGCGATCGCAGTATATCTGCTGGGAGGCATCGATCCCGCGCAACTTCAGGCAAGCCTGAATAAAGCTGGCATCTGGGCACCGATTATTTATATCGCCCTGTATACCGTGGCAACGCTGTTAATATTGCCTTCAACGGCACTCAATCTCACCAGTGGCGCAATTTTTGGCCCTTGGCTGGGGACGCTTTGGACGACTATTGCCGCTGTGATTGCCGCTGTAGTGGCTTTTGCCTTTACGCGCACGGTCGGACGCGAATTTGTTGCCCGAAAGCTGGCTGGGCGCTTAGCTGCCATCGATGCGGAGATGATTCAGGGGGGATTGTTCTATATGTTTGCCGTTCGGCTACAGCCAATTATTCCCTACGGCTTAGTCAATTTTGCCGCTGGTTTAACGTCAGTCCGCTTTCGGGACTACCTTCTGGGAACAATTCTGGGAACAGTTCCGGGAGTGCTGCCGTTTGTAATGTTGGGCAGTTATGGTTTGCGAGCGTTGAGAACGGGTGATTTTTTGCCTCTAATCGGGGCGTTGCTGTTAGCGGCGATGCTGGTTGGGGGTGCCACATGGTATTATCGTCGCCGCAGCGATCCACGCAAGGCTTTATTAGAAAAAGAGCGTGGGGAAACTAAGGAGTGAGGAGTTAGGAATCAATAGGGTTTACTTAACGCTTTGCAATTCATAACCCACAATTCTTTCAATTTGTGCGATGACCCAAAATTGCTGTTGGGGCAACAGGCGCAATATCTGGATTAAATCCTCCCACCTGATTAGTACGAATTACCCACAATGTGGCACCATTTTTTAACAATATAGTAGCAATTTCATCATGCGCTCGTCGCGGTAACATTGTGCGCCAAGTTGTCAGCGCCTTGAAGATGGTGGTAAGGGTGCCGTCTGTTGCCCGAATTCCTGCTAAATTTTCAGCGTTTTTCTCCCAGTCTGATCGGATAATCCCCAAGGGTGCTAATTGTTTTTCAAGGCTGCGGCCCAATTTTACTAACTGTTTAAATCTCAGAGTTTGGGTGTCTTGGGGATGACGGCGTAACCATTCTTGAATGCGGGGATTAGACTTAACTTCTTCCTCTACTTGCTTAATTGTCACAAAAAGCGCCTGATTTGCATCTTGTACGCAAGAAGTTGCTGGTGTGACTACCGATCCGCCAGTACCATCACCAATTCGATAGCGTGCCATCATGATGTTTAACTGCCGCAAAAATTCATCCATTGGTGACAGTTTGATGCCATCAAAATCATAATCTTGGGTGACAGCATCGAATTTAACAATGATGTCGGAAACTGGTCGATTCCCTAGCCAACCCCGCTGTAAATCTCCCATGTAGCTAGACCATTTAATTGCGCCAGCAACGATGCCATCAGGATTATGGGCATAAATTTGCTGATATTCGATGTCGAAGCGTAACTCTGAAGTTATGCGATCGCGCACTACTTTAGCAATACCATAAGCGAAGTGTCCCGTAACCAAACCCAAAGGTGCTGGTTCAGCTTTTTTCCCACCTATCCCCCCATAAGTATGAATCACAATTGCCTTATCTCCCTCGCGCCAAGGAGTATCTATTAAAGATTGGGGAGTAATTGGTTGCTTCTTTGGTTCTAGTAAAATAATTTTTGCAGTTCCCTTTTGCCTTTTCGTACCTTTCCAAATCTTATTAATATAGGCAATTGCCCTCTGATTTACATAAACTTCATCCGCTTGGAGTCGCATCAGGGCGCGGGGTTCAATTGCTTGTGTCACAAAGACACCATCCGCATCTTTTGCACCATAAATATACCAACCTGTTGAATTAAAAGGAGATTTTTCCAGCCCGCGATTCGTCGATCTGGTAATCCCATTGCGGTCAGGTGGCACTTGAGGAATGCGGATAGTTTCTCTGGTGCCATCGAATTGTTGTGATGTTTTATTAAAGTGACGAACAACAAACTTATCTTTGTTCTTTTCTGCTCTTTTAATAATACTAACCAAGCCATAAACTCGACCCACGACTTGCACGGGTTCCTTGGTAATAATCAAAGATTGGCGTTCGTCGTTGGCGTTGGATACAACAACAGGATTTTGTAATTCCACGATGATATTATCTTGAGGGTTTGCCCCCGCCAGTGACTCTAAAGGGCCAACCCTTTGCCAATTGTTCAATCTATCGGGATGCAAATTTCCTGATTTTTTACTATCTTCAGTTGTCTGGTTAAAACTTACATCTTGCGTTACAGTTTTAACAAATTCTTGCACCTCTGGGTCGCCACTCCACTTTAAATTGACAATCTTTCCAATTAAATTTTGATGAGTGGAATCAGCGTTTTGTACTTCAAAAAGTACCGAATCGTCTTTTTGTCGCTGTTCTTTCGATGGCAATATAAGTCTTCCCGTCCACGAACTAACGGGTTGATAAATTGATGAAATCCTTTGATTTGCCGGATAATAATTTGGTTGATTGAATGGACTTTTGATATATATTTCATAATTAGATATATTAGGTTTAGCAGAATTATTTTTTAGGGTATAATAAATATATCCTCCTAAAGTACCAATTAATAGACTCAGAAGCAAAAAAATAATTAATAATACCTTTTTTGGTCGTTTTGTTTTCCGCAATTTATTTATTAATAAAAATAATTTATAAAAATATCTAACTAAGTAAAAACATAAAAGTTTTGAGTTTTGAATTAAAAGCTAATTCAAAACTCAAAATTCCAAACATTAGTAATGAGCTTGCGGCCCTGCCCAAGAATGGGTAATTGTTTGACCAAACACCAAAGGTTGATCTTCGATGGCGGCTAGGGTTTGACCATCGAGATCAACAGCCCATAAAGGCCAGTTTTCCTCGCCCAATTCGCCAGCGCGAAAGAGAACTTGGTCGGGATTGGTGCGACTCCAACCTAACAGGATAGCGTTACTGTAATCATTCCTATTTGGCGCAATTGTGGTAGTGCGATTTTGCTTACGATCCCACACAACGGCGTAGTCAGAAGCATCAGAGGTGCTAAACAGACCTTCAAATTGCCGTGCTAGGATGCGATCGCCTTCTTTAGACCAAGAAACGGGGATCAAAATGGCGATTATCCCTGGCATATCGGCTTCTTCGTTACTGACAAAAGGATTGTCAGCCAAGGGAGAAGATGCTGAGATTGTCCTTAAGTCCCCTGTCCGCAAATTTTCCAAAAACATCACACTCGTAACGCGGGAGCGGAATAAATCCGGCTGCACCTCCATCTTAATCCGACTGTAGGCTGCGTACTGACCATCCGGAGAAACTAAGGACGGACTGCGATAGTAGCGCACACCAGAACCCGCCTTGGTGCTGACTTCCGTATGGGTTGTCAATACCCAATTCCAAGGGATGGGATGAGGACTATCGAGGGGATCGATCTGCACCCCAAGTTGAGCTATTTGGGGAGTCATTTCGGGGGCAGCTTCACGAACTTCCTTTGACGACTGGGGATATTGCATAGGTGAGGGACGTGCGATTGTAGACGCAGCTGTGCTAGCCAAGGCAAATGAGCTAGGAGCCATCAGCAGCGCAGCCGCTAAGAGAGGAAGGTATGGTTCGGGGCAAAACCATACTGAGCGGAGGAGGCGTTTCAACATCGATTAGGGGTTTGTTGCTAAACAGCGTTTCTTGTGTGAAGAGCAACGCCTAAGGAACAGTGCAGCGTCCCTATACGTATATGTATATGTCATAAAACCTGGCATAAATGACAAAAGATTTTAAAAAATTTATTATCTGACCTTAAATCTCGCTTCCGGGGTCATGCAGCACAAACAGGGAGGCGGAAAAGATACGCATCAGCATAAAAGAATAACCTCGTTGACATTAGCGAGTGCTACTCTGTTGTGGAAGAAAGTGGGAAAAACGGGTGACAGAAGACGCAACATTTGCTAAGGCTAATACTTCCCCTCGCCAATCTAGGGGCAAGGGTCGATTTATACAGGCTTTAGGGTGGCGGCTGCTGCTACTCTTGGTTGGAGGTGGTTTGGCTGGGCTTTTTGGTATTGTTGTCGCCACGTTATTTCCTGACTTAAATGCAGAAGTGCCTCTGGTGGTCAGAGTGCTACGCCTCAAACAGCCGCAGCCATCAAGTGCTGTTAGGATGATACCGTCACAGCTCAGTATAGAGCAAAGGCAACAACTACAATCTGAGTTACAACAGTTGCAGCTTGATTTACAGGGAATACGCGATCGCACTAGCAGCCTGGAAACTCAACTTGGTAGCGATCGCGCCAACGTTCCCCTAGAAGCGCGATTAGCTGCCATCGAAGGGCAACTTCAAGGCAAAAGCCTTCCCATTACCAGTCAACCAACCGCCTCTGTGCCTGGATCGCCATCGGATGCCTTGAAAGTAACACTGCCCACGGATAGTTTATTTAAAGGTACTGAGAGGGTTTTGCTCCCAGAGGCCCCGGTGATTTTGGACGCAGCGATCGCTGATTTGCGTAATTACCAAGATGCCACAATTCATATTGCTGCCCACACTGATGACGCTGGGGAAGCCAAAGATAATACCGAAAAATCATTTTTACTCGCTAGAACAGTTGAACAGTATTTATCTACCGCTTTGGGTAAGCAATACCGTATGGTTGTTATTGGCTACGGCGAAAGTTTTCCCTTAGTAATTAATGATAGCGATACCAACCGACAGCGTAACCGCCGCATTGAATTAATAGTTATTAGCCATTAGTTACATTATGCCTGGTCAATTGCCCATCATTGTTAGCGAACTTCTCTTCTATTAGGGAGTGGGAGAATTTGGGTTGCGCCAAAGTCTCTCTATAGCAGTCCTGTTTCATTTGTTTAAAAACGAACCGCAGAGGCGCAGACAAATAAAACAGATAGTACAACTCCTACAAGGATTGCTGTAGAGGTATTTTTATTTTTGGGCAATTCCACGGATTTGATATCATTAGTTAGTTGTTAAGTAAGGAATTACAGCAATAATAACTGAGCTGTAAAAATTAATGAACCGCGAAAATAAGAAGAGACACGGAAGATTTAATGAATGATTTAGGATTGCTATAACAATCCCCAATCCCCAGTCCCCAATTCCCAATCCCCAATTAAATGAAAGTAATATTTTTTGGCACCCCACAGTTTGCTGTACCAACTTTAGAAAGGCTATTAAGCAATCCAGAATTTGAGGTTTTGGGCGTTGTCACGCAACCAGATAAGCGGCGGGGACGGGGCAATCAAATGATGCCTTCACCAGTAAAAAGTGTAGCTTTATCACATCAGATCAGAGTTTGGCAACCCCCGCGGATAAAAAAAGACGAGGAAACTCTTACCCAGCTACAGGAGACGGGGGCTGATGTGTTTGTGGTTGTTGCTTACGGGCAAATTCTCTCCCAACAAATTCTGGATATGCCTTCATTGGGTTGCATCAACGTACACGGCTCGATTTTACCGAAGTATCGGGGTGCTGCCCCGATCCAATGGTGTCTCTATCATGGCGAGATAGAAACCGGAATCACGACGATGCTGATGGATGCGGGGATGGATACCGGTGCTATGCTCTTGAAAGCTTCTACTCCGATTGGGCTGTTAGACAATGCCCAAGATTTGCAAGAAAGGCTGGCTGGTGTAGGAGCAGATTTGTTAGTGGAAACTCTCCGGAAGTTGAATCAAGAAATTGAACTAATCCCCCAAGATGCTTCTGAGGCGACATATGCGCCGCTGATTAAAAAGCCGGATTATTCTATCGATTGGTCGAAAGAAGCGATCGCATTACACAACCAAATCAGAGGATTTTTCCCGGACTGTGTGGCGAGATTTCGGGGTAATCCTCTCAAAATCATTGCTACTGCTCCCCTTGGCTCGGCTTATGGGTCATTGCCACCAGAATTAGAGGCATTACAGCAAGAATGCCAAGCCTTATCTTCCCTTTCAGTTCATCCCGGTGAAGTGGTGAATATTGTCAAGGGAATGGGGCCCATTGTTCAAACCGGGGATGGACTGTTGCTACTGCGGGAAGTGCAGCTATCTGGAAAACGCACTCAGTCTGGTTGGGACTTTGCCAATGGCACTCGTTTGGCGGTGGGGGAAGTTATAGAGAGTTTTGAGTTATGAGTTAATAACTCTTACTCTTTCCCACTTAGCACTCAGCACTTTCAAATGAACGGCAGCGATCGCATGGCCCCTCTGGATTAACCGCACAGCGAATTAGCTCTGAGTGAGCATTAAAGCGGCATCTAGCATCCCCAATTACCCAGCGCCCCTTTACAAAGCTTTTCTCTGTCGGACGTTGCGCTGACTGCACGTAAAGCGCGATTTTATGTAATCGATAGCGTCCCGCCTTGTACTGGTAGCGGTGGCGACGTTCTAAAACAGCGTAAGTTTTACCTGCTACATCTAGATAGTTACCCGGTTGCGGTGTCCAATCTAGATCGAGGTTGCCGAGAGACTGACGTGGATGCGTCAAAATCAGCTCTGTGGGTAAAGAGTATGGCTCCATAAACAACAGATGTGTTGGTAACTATATCTTCAAAGTATCGCACTCGCAGCTTATAGCCTGCTTTATCCTCATTGGGAACGAGAATAGACAAGACATAAATTTCGCGATCGCTTCTCAAGAATTGGTGTAGCCTCAGACTGAAGTCTAAGGCTACTTTCGCTTATGCGATCGCTTCACATCCAGTTATAGCGTTTCAAGGGTTGGGTGGAATATATCGCGGTGACGTTATCGCCACCTTGGTAGGGACATGACAATACCATGTCCCGATGAATTGCTATAAACAATGTTATTGATTTTGCCAATTACCCTGGTTCATGTCTTGCCACACATCGTCAAGTAGCGAGTCGGCTGCATTGTCTTCCGTCTCATTGTTTTGGGATAATTCTGCAAAGTCCAGCTCATCGTCCTGCATTCCTGTCATCCCTGACAAATCCAGTTCATTTTCATCGAAAACTGGTGAAATTGTCATATCCAGCTCATTTTCATCGAAAACTGGTGTCCCTGACAAATCCAGTTCATTCTCATCGAAAACTGGTGAAATTGTCATATCCAGTTCATTTTCATCGAAAACTGGTGTCTCTGCCAAATCCAGTTCATTCTCATCGAAAACTGGTGTCTCTGCCAAATCCAGCTCATCTTCAGCGAAAACTGGTGTCCCTGACAAATCCAGCTCATCTTCAGCGAATGGCCCCTCTACCAAGATGACCTCTTCTTCATAAATAAAGGCTGTCGGTGCTGCGACTAGCTCATCCTCTTCGATAGCTGCTGGTGGCGGTGCTTGTACTTGTACTGGCTGGCTCGCTCTCGTAGCTGGTGGCTGTGGTGCATCTGAATCTTCAGGAGAAAATTCCAGAGTAAATCTCACTTTTCCTTTTTGCCAGCCGTTAGAACCAAATCTCAGCACCTCACAAGAGATGCCTTGTTCGCTAAACCAACCATCTTTTTCTTCTGTCCATCCACCTAACCCATATTCCAATTGAGTTCTGATGGCTTCTGCGAATTCTCCGACTCTGAAGGTGCGGTGTCCAATTAAAATTTGGGCAGAATCATCAACAGAGAGAACTTCGCCTTTTGATAATGAGTCGAATTGATTATCCACAACTATCTCCCCCGGCTTAATTTTTTCAAAGTGTGATTAGTCAGTTGTTAGGTGTCACCTAATTGTCAAGTTGTCAATTTGAAACGTTGTCAGGTTCTAACAACTTTCCAACCTGCCAACGTTCTTTCCGCCAACAAACAAAAAGCTTAAAAGAACCAACCGTAGCTGTGGAGTCCTTTGCCCAACAGATTGACCCCAAGATAGCAGACCCAGACTACTACAAATCCTGTTGCTGCCAAAATTGCTGGTCGTCGCCCTTGCCAGCCTTTGGTGATGCGGGCATGGAGGTAGGCAGCAAATACCAGCCAGGTAATCAGCGCCCAGGTTTCTTTGGGGTCCCAACTCCAGTATGACCCCCAAGCTTCATTTGCCCAAACACCACCAGCGATAATCCCAATTGTCAGCAGGGGAAATCCTAAGCCGATGATGCGGTAACTGATGTTATCTAGGGTTTCGGCGAGATTCAGGCGCTGCGGCGACAGGATGGCAGCGTCATTAATTACCTCTTTTTGAGAGGTTTGGGGGTTGGCTAAATCGAGAACGGCGGTTTTGGCGCTGCCATTGCTTTCAAAAACACTGTTGACAGAAGATGAGTTGCTAGCTTCCCCTTGTGGTTGAAGTACCAAATCGCTTGCTTTTTGTAGACGGTAGGGGCGATCGCTTTCGTCCTTACTGCGAAATCCACCAGTTCCTACGGAACTGCCGCGAAGTTCGATGTTTTTCCCGCCACTAACGACAAGGAAAGCGATCGCTAACAGCGAACCCACCATCAGCGCTGCATAAGAGAGCATCATGACGCTGACGTGCATCATCAGCCAATTAGATTTTAGCGCCGGAACTAACGGTTCTGCCGACTGCATACTTGATGGCAAAGTCAAGGCGGCAAAAGCGCTGATGCCCATTGCCACTGGTGCAGTGACAACGCCCACTAAGCGGCTCTTGCTCATATTTTCCGCAATTAGATGAATTGTGGTAATCCCCCAAGCCAGAAAAAATAGGGATTCATAAAGATTGCTTAAGGGGAAGTAGCCAGCTTCCAGCCAACGTGCGCTCAGTAAAGCAGCAATGCAAAGGTTCGCGATCGCCATCCCCGATGTTCCCAATACTGGTAGGTAAGGAATGTTATTAAAAGCTGCCCCTCCCCAGTAAATCAGCATCGTGACAAACAGGACAGCAAACGAGATATTATCCAACCCATTCTGAAGTGCAACCAGGTTCATGTTGTGTACTAGAAAGTGCAGTTTTAAAACAATGGCGTCGGCATAGCGCCACTTTGATCCTATCGGTTCTGGGGACTCTGGTTAGAGTTGGCAGTGTTTTTTCAGGCGATCGCGCAACGCATACGGAAACCCGCCCAGGAGATTTCAGCATTCTAATCGCTAAAATTAAGAAAAATCACGATAACAGGCTTGGCGTAATGATTCCTACCGTAATCGAACAATCAGGTCGCGGCGAACGCGCCTTTGATATCTACTCCCGGCTGCTGCGCGAACGCATCATCTTCTTGGGACAACAAGTTGACTCCGACCTCGCCAACTTAATCGTGGCTCAGCTGCTGTTTCTAGATGCCGAAGATCCGGAAAAAGATGTTTACCTCTACATCAACTCTCCCGGCGGTTCTGTCACCGCAGGCATGGGCATTTTTGACACGATGAATCAAATTCGCCCCGATGTCAGCACCATTTGCGTCGGTTTAGCTGCCAGTATGGGCGCTTTTCTCCTCAGTGCTGGTGCGAAAGGCAAGCGGATGAGTTTGCCCCATTCCCGGATTATGATCCACCAGCCACTAGGAGGCGCTCAAGGTCAAGCCACGGATATCGAAATCCAAGCTAAGGAAATCCTTTACCACAAGCGTCGCTTAAATGAGTATCTGGCTCAACATACAGGTCAGCCTATTGAACGGATCGAGGAAGATACGGAGCGGGACTTCTTCATGTCGGCTGAGGAATCAAAGCAGTACGGACTGATTGATCAGGTGATTAACCGCACTCCCTCGGCGATGAGCGCCACCAATTAAAAATTATACCCCCCTTAAAAAGGGGGCTAGACAAGTAGGTTGGGCCCTTGGAACCAAGGGCCCAACCTACTTGTCTAGCATTACTTAGGAACCTAGTACCAAATCCAATTGGGCCTTTTTAATTTTCAGGCGTTGGCTGGGATTCAAGATAATGTAGGAATTCCAGCAATTCTTCCTCGTTGAGTTCGGCGCGAGTTGGTCTGCCGTAGGTACGCTGCAAATAATCGCGTCCTTGGCGTCCTTGATCCTTATTCCAGCCTAAGCGTTTAATTTCGTGAGTAGTTTGGGATAAAGTTTCTAGATAGTCTAGGAACTTCAGCCATTCTTTTTCTGTTAGTAGATTGCGATCGCGCTTGCCGAAACTTCGCTCTAGATAATCGCGTTCCTGATCTTTATTCCAGCGCAATTCCTTGAGCTTGATTGTAATTTTGCCAATCGCATCCCGCAAGTCAATTTCCTCGCCAGCCGGAGTTGTGCCACCCCATGACATATCCGCGGTCGTGGGAGCGCCTAAATCGTCTACTTTTCTGGCGCTATTAACGTTATTGCTGGAGTGATAACCAGGCTTTGTCCCCGGAGAATTGAACTGACTGCCAAACAACCCTCCAGAAACCTCTTCCGGTGTCTCAACAAAGGCATCCTCCTCATACAGCTCATTTTGAGCCGGAGAAAACTCATCATCTGCAAACGGGACGACATCATAAGTTGGGAGTGACGTCGCCGGAGAAGGTACAGCAGCACGGGGTCTTTGTGACGCAGAAAGTTCAGGGGTGTCATTAACGCTGAGTATCTCAGAGTGACTTCCCATCGGGTTCGGCTGTACCACGCGCTCTTGCGTAATGACTGGTTCGGGTTTGGGGGTTTCTATCGGCGCTTCAAGTGCAGCAGACTGTGTTGGTGTTGCTGGTGCCATTCCCAACAGGTTCAGCGCTCTAGTTGTTGCCTTATCTTCTGCCAGCTCAACTTCTGGAGCCGCCGCCAAACCTGTCGCCAGGGTAATACCTTCGACTTGAACAACTGCCCGAACCACATACTTTCCTTCGTGAATGGTCAGTAACTCGGTGGACAGGCTACCTAAGGGATAACGAACTCGGAATAGAGAAAACATAAACATTCCCACCCCTAAACCTAGTGGGATTTTGTGGCTCCCATCTTTTGTTAAGTATAGTACGCTGCTAAGAAAACGGATTTTCTTTAGTGCCTAAAGAAACTAAAATAATTAGAGACTGTTCATTGCTAGGTATAAAACCATTCTCTACTGCCCTCTACCTTCGCTTCGTCACCGAGTCCGTTTCACAGCGGTTGGCGGCAGAGGAAAAAAGCAGTGGGTCAAAGTGCTTTCGTCGTTCTCGTCGTCAAGCACCGACTCTCGTAAAAACTGGTTGGTTCTGAACGCCGATTAGAACCGGAGATATTATTCAGGACAGCTGCTTTACACAAGCTGCTTGCGGGATTCCAGAATGGTGAAGAGAGCGATGTACCCCAAAAGCGCCCAAGTGCGGACTTAAAAGACGCGATAAATCCACGTCTGGTACAAGACTAGGAAACTAAGCGGTCTGTTGCCCAAAGTCTGTCTAAATGTGTCCCAAAACACGTCTGGAGAAAGACTAAAGTCTTCTGCTTGTGTTCTTCTTATGCGATCGCATCGCACTCTCTAGAGATGACGGTTGTTTGTTTACTGTAAGGTGAAAAACGCGCCACAACAAACTTAACAGCAAGGCAGCAACAACAACACGACGGATGTGCAGCTGCCACATCAGGGTAAAAACACAAAGACGAAGAGTCATTAGTCATTAGTCATGGACTTTGGACAAGAAATGCGCGCACTAAAGACTAGAAACTAAGCACTAATGACTAATAACTAAGGACAAAGAATTGTTTTATGGCGGAGGCAAACTCATAGGTACATGGAATTTTCAATCGCTACACTACTTTCAAATTTTTCTGATGACAAGTTAGTGGCTCCCAAGGTACTCGAAAAAAAAATGGGTTGCCACGATGAGGCGAGTCTGAATCAACTACAGATTGCCCTGGATGCTTTGGAGAGAATCGGAATTCTAATCAAAGAGCGTGGTAAGTATAGGCGCGTCTATGAAGAAGACGTGGTAGAAGCTAAACTGCGCTGTTCCAGTAAGGGCTTTTGCTTTGCGATTCAGGAGGTAGAGGGTTCTGAGGATATTTATGTGCGGGAGAGCCATCTCTCAACAGCTTGGAATGGCGATCGCGTACTGGTAAAAGTTACCAAAGAAGGAAACCGCAAGCGAAGTCCAGAAGGGGAAGTGCGGCTAATTCTCGAACGGGCAAATCCATCGGTATTGGCACGAGTTAAGCAAAACGAAACAGGCTTTCGCGCTGTTCCTCTAGACGATCGGCTACTATTTGAACTTGACCTGGTTTCAGCCGAGAACCTGGCGGATGCTATTGATTACCTGGTACACGTAGAAGTCCTGCGCTACCCCTTGGCGACAAAACCGCCAGTAGGCAAAGTCGCTCGCATCCTTGGCAGCAATGCGGAAGCAGCAGCTGACACCGATATCGTCTGTTGCAAGCACGATTTGCCTCAGAGTTTTCCCGCAGATGTGCTGTCACAAGCCGAAGCGTTACCACAAAAGCTAGAGAAAAAGGATTTAAAGCAGCGTAAAGATTTACGCTCTTTGTTAACCCTCGCCTTTGCACCTGATGGTGGTTACAACCAAGAAAATGCAATCACCTTGGAGAAAACAGAGGATAAACAGTGGCACTTAGGCATTCACGTCACTGATGTTGCCCACTACGTCCAGCCGGACGAGCCACTGGATCGGGAAGCCCGCAAGCGAGGAATGACCGTGTATCTGGGCGATATGGTAGTGCAAATGCTACCGGATGCGATCGCAAGTCGCTGCTCTTTGGTGCCTGGTCAAGATCGGTTAGCCCTCTCAGTCATATTTACCATAGATTCAGCTTCTGGGCAGTTGGTGGAGTATGAGATTCACCCCAGCGTCATCCAGGTGGACGCGCAGCTAAGTTACCAACAAGCTGAGGCGATTTTGGAGCGCCATCAGGATGCCGACCCTCCAGTGATGGAAATGCTCAGTCAGTTATTCTTTGAGCTGAGTCCAGCGGTGAAAGCGCAACGATTTGCTAGGGGAGGGTTTGAATTAAATCTGCCCGGTACTCAATTACACTACAGCGATGAAGGAACTCTCGGAGCGATCGTAGTTTCGGGAGGAGTTCGTTCTCTGGTAATGGAGTTGATGCTGCTGTTCAACCAAGCAGTAGCCTCTCACCTGCAAGGGCTGTTTCTACCTGCAATTTATCGCGTCCAGGCACCCCCAGATGCAGAGGATGTCCAAGAATTGATGAAGTTGGCAAGCAATCTGAGGATGGATCTACGTCTGGAACAGGAAGATGTAGTGACACCAAGGGATTATCAACGTTTTACTCAGATGTTCGCCGCTTCAGGGTCGGAGCGCGTTTTGACATATCTATTGCAGTCAACGCTTAAACCGTGTACTTACAGCACGACTGGTGGCTCTCACTTTGGTTTAGCTTTGGGTGCGGGGGAACAGGAGGATGTTCCTTACACTCACTGTTTATCACCTTTGCGGCGCTACGCAGATTTAATGGTTTCGCGGATCTTGCTGGAGATGTTTGAGAAAGGACGCGATCGCCGTACTACCCGTGCTAAGGATAGCGTGAATCTCCGCCATAGTTCCTCTCACGGTAATATCAACTGGAATGTCTTACCACCAGACGCGCAGCAAGAGTTGGAAGCGCAGCTTTCTGGTTTGGTTGTGCATCTAAATGAGCGCGAAAAGCTTACTATAGATGCCCAAGCGGATCTCCAAGGACTCAAAAAAGCTGAGTTGATGAAGGAGCGTACCGGGGAGGTTTTCCAGGGGTTAATTACTGGTGTCCAATCTTACGGTTTCTTTGTGGAAATCGAAGATTTGCTGGTGGAAGGACTGGTGCACGTTAGTTCGCTCAAAGATGACTGGTATGAGTTCCGCTCTCGCCACGCCTGCCTTGTAGGACGTAAGAGCCGCGTTTCTTATCGATTAGGCGATCGCGTGGAAGTCCAAGTTAAAAGCGTTGATTACTACCGTCAACAAATTGACCTTGTAATCGTCGGCGGCGGTAGCGAAGCCAGCAATGAAGATATAGAGGCAGAAAACGGCGATTTGGGTGAAATGGATGAATAGCTAATAGCTAATGGCTAATAGCTAATGGCTAATGGCTAATTGCCATTAGCCCTACTTGAAATGACCAATAACTAATGACTAAAAACACTTTACCTCTAATCTTAGGCATCACTGGTGCCTCTGGCTTAATTTATGCTGTCCGTGCTTTGAAATTTCTGTTAGAAGCAGAATACAGTATTGAACTGGTTGCCTCTAAATCTACTTATATAGTTTGGCAGGCAGAACAAAATATCCGAATGCCTCCTAACCCTGAAGAACAGGAACAATTTTGGCGACAGCAAGCGGGGGTAGAACTAGCAGGTAAACTACGCTGTCACCCTTGGAGCGATGTGGGAGCTAATATTGCTAGCGGTTCATTCCGCACGCTGGGGATGGTAATTATGCCATGTAGTATGAGTACCGTGGCAAAGCTGGCGGCGGGTTTGAGTTCCGACCTGCTGGAGAGAGCAAGCGATGTACAACTCAAAGAAGGACGTAAACTTGTTATTGTGCCGCGAGAAACGCCCTTCAGCCTGATTCATCTGCGTAACCTGACCACTTTGGCAGAAGCAGGCGTTAGAATTGTTCCAGCTATCCCGGCTTGGTATCACAATCCCCAAAGTATTGAAGACTTGGTGGATTTTGTTGTAGCTCGTGCTTTAGACCAGATGGACATTGATTGCATCCCAATCAACCGCTGGGAAGGAAAATAGAAATTTAAGATAGTCTTAATTTTTAATTTCTCATTTTTAATAGATTATGCGGATTTTGCTGGTATTTTTGCTGCTGGGAACTCTGGGTTTATTTGCCATTCAAAACTTGTCGCCGTTGTCGATAGTGTTTTTCGGGGCGAGGACACAGGCGCTACCGCTAGCGGTGTGGATAATAGTAGCGATCGCATCTGGCGCGATCGTTAGCGGTTTGTTGCAATTTTTCAGCTATCTGCAACAACGTCCTTTGCGATCGCGCATCCGCAAACTGGAAAAACTAGAAGCCGAATCAACTCGTTCTAACTGGCGACGGCGCGAAACTGGGGATGATACTCAACAAACCCCTTACACCCCTCCCCCTCCACCACCGCCGGAAACTAAAAACACCGAGTCCTATGAAGATGACTGGGAAGAGGATACCAGCACAACTGATGACGATGAGTGGGATTTTGAGGAGAAGCCAGCCGCCGCAGACAGCAGTCCTCAAAATTTTCCCGAAGAAGACCGCACGAGGTACGAAGTTAGGCAAGAACCAAAAAGCGCCTCACGAGCTGGTTCAGTCTACTCTTATAGCTACCGGGAACCAAAGAATTCAGGCGTTGGAAAAACTGAGGCGGTTTATGACGCCAATTACCGCGTGATTACGCCGCCCTATCAGCCACCGACCCCGGAAACCAATCAGGATGAAGATGACTGGGGATTTGAAGATGAGGACGAAGACAACTTTGAGGATGATTGGCGCAGCGACAAGCCAAGAGCGTGACCCCTAGCCACGCTCCTAATCTTGATTGACAATTTCACCGTTCTATAGTTGATTTGTTCAAGATCACAAATGCTTATGAGCGTAGTAGTTCGCGGGATTGCTGCTTCACGTGTCCAGCCATAGCCGCTTGCTGTAAGGTCATAAAGGCGTTTAGATCCTCGCTGTCATACTTTTTTTTGAGCAGCTGTCGCAGTTGTTCTTCAGCTTCTATCGTTAAGTAGCCGATGGCTAGAGCCTGTTGGACAAGTTCACGGATTAGCATCATGTGGTTATTACCTAGAAAAACGTCAAGAGCAAACACCGATTTTTTAAATGCTCAACTCGCCTAAGTAGATTTGCGGATGCCATATCTGAGAACGCGGGAAGATACCACTTACGTAGCTGAAACTGCCACAACTGTCTAAACTCAAGGAAAACCGTAGCCTCATCTCCTTTTCCCTCCACACCCTGTAAATATTTAATAAAGTTTAGATGAAAGTTCGATGAAGTCTCCATAAAATTAAGGATAACTAAAAGATTCCGGAAACTACACCTAACAAACGTTATTAAATTCGTTATAACTTTATCGTTAGTTCGTTAGTATTTCATAATTAATCAGTTAAAATCAGGCGTTGGCAATCTTGAATTGGGATGGCAACGCAGGGGAATGGAATCAACTGTTAATGAACAGGAAGCCGATTTTCAAGAGGCGGCAAATAACTGGAATCTGGAAAAGCTATACATAGACTTAGCTTCAGCCAAAGGTAGAAGCCTGACACCAGTTGAAAAAAAATTCTTGAGAGGCTTACTATGTGGTTACTCTCCTGCCGAAATTGCAGATACTGTCTACAAAAGTCGTACTTCGAGTGCAGTTAGAGTCTATTTATCCAATGGTTTATATAAATATATTCAGGAACTTCTAATTCGTCAGACTGGCGACACAATAAAGATAAAGAACTGGAGCCGCGTTACTAACTTGCTCTCCAAAGCAGGATATAAAACTGAATCTGTTAACTTGCCAGAACAAAATCAAAGCGAGACAGAGGAGACGTTACAGTCTACAGTAGTTGCCGATCAGCACCAAGATTGGGAAGAAGTTATAGATGTAGAAGACTTCTATGGTTCTCAAGAAGAACTAGCAACTTTAGAACAGTGGATTGTTAATGACAGCTGCCGCTTGGTAGCGTTGCTAGGAATGGGGGGAATCGGTAAGACTGCTCTTGCTGTAAAGTTGGCAGAACAAATAAGCGAAAATTTTGAGTTTGTCATCTGGCGATCGCTTCGTCATGCGCCACCGATTCAGGATCTGGTGGCTTCTTTGATTCAATTCCTGTCTCAAGGACAAGAAACAGTAGACAGTGCATCAGCAGAAGAGAGAATTTCTCGCTTAATGACTTATATCCGAAGTCGCCGCTGTTTGCTGATTCTGGATCAAGCTGAAGCGGTTTTGTGCAGCGGCAAAAATGCTGGTTACTATAGCTACGAATATCAGGTGTATGGAGAACTATTTCGACGCTTAGGAGAAGAACGCCATCCCAGCTGCTGTATTCTCACCAGTCGGGAAAAACCCAAAGAAATTGCCGCACTCGAAGGCGTAAACCTACCTGTTCGCTGTCTTGAATTGCGGGGGTTAGCAGTATCCAATGCACAAGAACTGTTGCAACTCAAAGGTTTGATTGGCGAGCCAGAAGAATGCCGAGTTTTAATTAACCGTTATAGCGGTAATCCGTTAATCCTCAAAATTGTAGCAACGACAATTAAAGATATTTTCAACGGTAATATTACAGACTTTTTATCAAAAGAAATTGTGGTTTTTGGCGATGTCCGCGATTTACTAGATATACATTTTGAGCGCTTATCGAATATAGAAAGAAAAGTAATGTACTGGCTGGCAATTCGTCACAAGTCTGTTTCTGTAGGTGCCTTCCAAGAGGAGATTGCACCAGGAATATCGAAACGGGAACAGATGGAAGCAATTGAATCTTTGCGGAGGCGATCGCTTCTGGAGAAAAACTTAACAAACTTCACGCTTGTACCAGTAGTCAGAGCGTATCTAGCGGAAAAATTAGTTGAGTAGGTTTAGGAAGAAATGGCTGCTAAATCTGTTGCTCTCTTAATCAGCCTAGTATTAATTAATCCTCCCAGCGAGGCATAGGAAAATAATTCTTGGAGGACTTATCAATAGTTAATTTTTGATTTTTGAAAGCTATGAACCTCAACCATCCGGATTTTTGTCTCGCTATGAAGCTCTTAAATGCCGGGAAAGCTGCTCTTGTCGCGCTAATTCGCGAGACTCTTGGCGAACCTGACCCTCCATTGCTGCTTGCTGCAACTTCATAAAGGCTTTGAAATCTTCTAAGCCATACTTCGTGGTTAGAAGCCTCCGCAGTTGCTCCTCGGCTGCGATGGTAAGATAGCCCGTCGTCATAGCCTGTTGGACAACTTCACGGATATTAATCACCTTACTCTTCATGGGTAGCACCCCCAAAAACTTATCAACCTAAGTGGAATCACTGGGATTTTACGATTTAGCCTTATTAAGCAACAGTAGCATCACTGAATGTAGCTTACGGTAATTTAAAGTTAATTTAAAAGAAATTTAAAGTTAACATAAAGCTTTTATAAGCAGATATATTAATAACATTGGATTAATTTATAGAAATCCAAATTTATTACTTAAGGCAGAGTCTTAATAAGGTTTAGTTGTATTTATTATGGCTGGTGCATCTGAAATCAAAAGAGGCAATAGTAACGTTTATTTATCCGGGAGTTTGAAGCAAAAGCTACATGATGAGTTCAAAAAAAGATATAAGCCAAATGGCAACCGGGCCCTAATACAAGACTTTTTAAGCGCGTGGCGGAAACAACTCGATACACCTGAACCATCACGCCAAGCTTTACGAGCTATTTTGGAATCAGATAGTCGCCACACCTGCGAGTATCGGATTGCCAACGGCTTATGTCAACTGTTACTTAACTGTTCATACGATGAATCGATAGACTTATACCAGCAGGTTCAAGACACAACCGATAGGGAGTTAGTAGTTACTCAAAACTGCTCGTTTGCAACTCCTGTTGTCGAATGTTCTTCATCGCAGCTAGAGCTAAAAACGTCAGCCGCCACGCCACAAAATGAGAACTCAAAACGCCAGATAGGGGTATTTATACCAAATACTCGCTGCCGTAGTGTGTGGGGAAGAGATAACTTAATTGAAGAAATATTGCAGCGGATTTGCGATCCGAATGAAGTATCTATCCTCTCGCTTACTGGCAGTCCGGGGTATGGGAAATCGGAAGCTGCGAGTTTTGTTGCCAAAGAAGCACTTAAAAGAAATCTCTTTAGTGATGTGCTATGGGTTACGGCTCGACAAAGCGAATTAGTTGATGGTTATATTAGCTTTGACAAGCCTTTTAAATCTCTTAGTTGGCAGCAATTTATCAAGGAAATAGCATATCAACTAGCTTGCCCTGTAGAGCAAGTTCACCAGCGTCTTAGAGAAGAAAAGCTGCTACTCGTATTAGACAACGCTGAAACTGCACAAATTGAGAATATTGTGGGGAATCTTGTCAAAATGCTTAACCCCAGCCGAGCGCTGTTAACCAGCAGACTTAGGTTCAAACCTCCATACTTAGGATTAATTGAAGTTCCAAGGCTTGAAGAAAAATGGTCACACATTTTGTTAGCTGATGAGGCAAAATACAATAATCTAGCGATACTCAGGCAGGCAAGTGATAAACAGTTACATCAATTGCATGAGTTTTCTTGCGGCGCACCGCTAGCGCTACATTTTTTGGTGGGGCGTATTTTTCACGTTCGGACACTTGAGCCAGTATTGTCGGAACTTTCAGCGACCAGCCGACCAGTTGAAACATTCTATCGCTTCTGTCTGGAGGCAACTTGGCAGCGAATCGGTGTGCCAGCACAGAGCATACTGCGTTATATAGCTGGGAGCGATGTAAGCGTCAGTAGAGCAGATTTGTCTAGAGATTGGAAGTTACTGGAAGAAGATTTGGACATAGCGATCGCTGATCTACGACGATGGTATTTAATTGAAGATTTACAAGATTTGGAGATAGACAATCCACGATATAATTTGCATCCTTGGGTGAAAAGCTGTGTGCGGGCTGGATTGGTGGAAAAGTGGCAACCTTCACTACGAAATTTGAAAGAGGTAGTCTTACAAAATTTTGATATATATGGTAATAGGTAATGGGGAACTAAAAGACCAATTCTATTTTCTGGAGTTGATTGCGAAAGTGTGAAAGCGTAGGCTCTTAGCCGAGGCGAAGCCATCGCTTGTAGAATTTAATATTTATAGATATGGAAAACAATAATCGTCAAGTTAGGGAATCGCTCAAGGGCATCAATATCTATCTGGTGGGGATGATGGGTGCTGGGAAGACCAGCGTAGGGAAATTACTTGCCCAGCAGCTGGGTTACGGTTTTGTAGACACCGATAACGTAATTGAGAAAGCAGCTGGTAAATCCATTAACGATATTTTTGCCAGTGAGGGTGAAGACAGCTTTCGACAGATGGAAAGCAAAGTGCTACAGGAAATGTCAGCTTTTACCAGGTTAGCGATCGCGACTGGCGGCGGCATTATCCTGCGCCTAGAGAATTGGGGCTATCTGCAATACGGTCTAGTAGTGTGGCTAGACGCACCAGTAGAACTTTTAGTCGCCCGTCTGCAAAACGATACCACCCGACCTTTGTTAAAAAACGCTGACCTAGCTACCGAATTGGAAAACCGTTTCCACCAACGCCAGCCACTCTACGCGCAAGCAGACCTGCAAATCTCCATTAGCCAAGAGCAAACTCCCGAACAAATCGCCAAGCAAATCATAGAAGCGATTCCCACAGTTCTCAAGACGCGACCTCAAAGCAATAACGGTCATTAAACCTATCCCTAATTTGATGTAGGATTTACTTAGACTAGAAGTATAAATTATGATTAGAGATTGAAATATTGAATCTTCAAACAGCTGCAAATAAACGCCCCACAGAGGCACCTATGTTCTAAACTTCTAAAAACAATAACTAGCCTGATTCTGCCAAGTAATGATCAACGATAGCGAATACATCCTAAAGGCTGAAGCCACGCGGGTGCGAGTGCTAAGCGAAGCACTACCCTACATCCAGCAATTTGCTGGTCGCACCGTTGTCGTCAAATACGGCGGCGCTGCCATGAAAGACAGCTCGCTCAAAGACAAAGTAATCCGCGACATCGTATTCTTATCCTGCGTCGGTTTGCGCCCAGTTGTAGTACATGGCGGTGGTCCGGAAATCAACTCTTGGCTGGATAAGCTGGGAATCGAGCCACAATTTAAAAATGGTCTGCGCGTCACCGATGCTCCCACAATGGACGTTGTGGAAATGGTTTTAGTCGGTCGGGTGAATAAAGAACTCGTCTCCCTGATTAACCGGGCTGGAGGGAATGCGGTAGGACTTTGCGGCAAAGACGGCAATTTATTCAAAGCCCGTCCAGAAGGTGCCGAGGGTATTGGCTTTGTTGGAGAAGTTACCAGTGTAGATACCAAGCTTTTGCAGTCTCTGGTCAATAGCGGTTATATACCCGTAGTGTCCAGCGTTGCGGCAGATGAAACTGGGCAAGCTTATAACATCAACGCTGACACTGTAGCTGGGGAAATTGCGGCGGCTTTGGGCGCAGAAAAGTTAATTTTACTCACAGATACAGCAGGAATCTTACAGGATTACAAAGACCCATCCACCCTGATTCCCAAGGTAGATATCGGCGAAGCGCGGCGTTTGATTGAGGCTGGTGTAGTCGGCGGGGGAATGATTCCCAAGGTGAAGTGTTGCGTGCGTAGTCTTGCCCAAGGCGTTCACGCTGCACACATCATTGATGGTCGCATCCCCCACGCACTGCTATTAGAAATTTTCACCGACGCTGGTATCGGGTCGATGATTATAGCTTCCGAGTTTATGGCTTGAGGACTGGGGGCTGGGGACAAGGGACTGGGGGCTGGGGACTGGGGACTGGGGACTGGGGACTGGGGGCTAGGGACTAGGTACTGGGGACTAGGGGCTGGTGACTGGGGACTAGGTACTAGGGACTGGGTAAGAGTCCTTCCAATCCCTAATCCCTAATCACCAATTCCCAATTCCCAATTCCCAATTCCCCATCCCCAATCCCCAGTCCCCAATCCCCAATCCCTAACGGATAATGATCCGCCTTGGCGAAACAAAAGGTCTTTGATATACCCGTGGTCTAATAATCCCTGGATTAATCGGGCGCAAATGATCAAACCGTGGATTAACTCGGATGAGTGGCGAATTGAAGACTCCCCCATTCACCCTGACAGAAAAGCCCGGATTGACCGGATAGTAACCCGGATAGTAATCCGAATAGTAATTGTTAGAAAAACCCGTTACTGGGTTTACAGGAATCGGACTGGGGATGGGGCTGCCGTAAATCCAGTTCCCAGTTGATGGCCGTGGAATTACGTAAGTAGGGCGATTCCGTATAATTACTGAGGGTCTGGCGTTAACGGGTGAATTCGCTCCTGTTAACATGGCGAATCCTACCGTTAACGGTGCTAACAGGGTAGCAAGGCAAAGCCGATTGAATCCACCTTGAGACAGATTTATTACTTTGAGCATGGTTTTAGCTCCCGATTTATTGGATAGTAACTTGATATGAAAGCTTGAATTACTTCTTAAGGTACGCCCTGGCAAAGCTAAGCAGATTCCCCTAGTTGATTCACCTGAATGGGTGATATTGGGGATTGGGGATTGGGGATTGGGGATTGGGGAAGAGGAAAAAGTTTTACCTAGTCCCTTCTTCCCAGTCCCTAGTCCCCAGTCCCTAGTCCCTAGCCCCTCTGTGATAAAACCCTGGTGAAGGCAAATTATCGCAGTAGTTTTGATTTCAGGATCAACCCCTTCGCTAAAATTTAAAGGGGCTGTCGGCGTTGACGACAAAACTGAAAAAAAGTTCACTCCAGATGACATCGGCAAAGTGAATTCAGAAAACCGAGATATCATTAAAACCCAGTACCAGGCTGGCAAAACGGCATTTGAGCGTGGCGAATACCGCCAGTCAGTGCAGCATTTGGAAAAGGCGAGTAGCCTTGTGGCTCGTAACTCCCAACTGGGGGGAGAAGTACAGATTTGGCTGGTGACGGCTTATGAGGCTGCTGGACAAAGGACGGAAGCGATCGCTTTGTTAAAACAGCTGTTTCATCATCCCGATCCAGAAATCAGCAAGCAAAGCCGTCGCCTACTCTACATTATGGAAGCTCCCCAATTAAGTAGGCGTCCAGAATGGTTGAGTGAGATTCCCGACTTAACTGCACTGGCTGAGAGTCAGGCAGAATTTCGGGGTGCTAGCAATGTTAAGCCTCCTAATACTACCCCCCGTAAGCGTCCAGAACCAGAACTGGAACCAGTTGACTTGAGCAAAGTGAATACCCAAGACAATCGCTTTATCTGGGTTGCCCTGATTGCTATCATTTTGACCTTGGGTAGCTTAGCTTGGTGGAGTTTGTAAACCTCCTTTGGAGCGTATTTTTCACGGACGCGAGAAATCGCGTCTTTAAAATCTACACTTGACGCTGCTCTTGTTTAGCTTCTTTTAAACCTTTTCTCCATGACCAGTAAGGAGTTACAGGATTTTCCTTTCTGGCTTTATAAAATTCATCTATTAATATGTCTAGCTTTTGTTTAAGCTCTTGAGGAGAACTCCCAGCGATCGCATCAAAATCTATAAATATTTGAAACTTATCGTTAAGCAGCTGAAACTGATTTCCCGCGTGCCAGTGAGCTTTTGCGCGATCGCTTGGATCTAAGAAAGTTGATATCGCCGTCAGTATTGCTACTAAAATTGATAACATCCCAGCCAGCATATTACTATCTTGCCATTGTGATAAAGCTGAGGCTCCAGCAATAGCAGAAAGAATAGTATTCGGTATTCCTACTATAAATTGCACGTAACCCCAAACTGTTGCTGTACTAAAGTGGGCTTTAGATAAAGCAAGAGTATATATTGCCTTTTGTTGTGCTTGGTCTAGAATGCCAAATTTAATATCTTGGTTTTCCAATCGAGTTGAATTAGCCATTCCGTGAAATAAAAATTAATCTATACCTACTAGAATAACTAGTGCATCCCAGCAGAAGTAACTGACCACCTCAGCCAGGTACTGGATAGCCCTTGAACTTCCATTGAAAGGGCTTAGCCATCGTTCGATTAAAGTAGTCGATGAATGCAAG